>JBEGLK010000330.1:0-2634 GCA_041183605.1 Pseudomonadota bacterium | reverse complement strand
GCGCAGGCCACGGCGCAGACGGGTGGCATCCAGAATCACGGCCGTGAGGTTGGGCGCACTGGTCTGCAAGCTGTGGCCAAGCACCACCGCGCAGGCCACGGCCTCGTCGTCGCTACCCGCATTGAGGCTGTAGGTACCAGGCAGGTCCACCACCGAGACCGAGCGACCGGCGCTGGTTTTCATCAAGCCGCGCTTCATGTCAACAGTCACACCTGCGTAGTTCGCCACCTTTTGCTTGCTGCCGGTCAAACGGTTGAACAGGACCGTTTTGCCACAATTGGGATTGCCCAAAAGGGCCAGCGTCTTTTGCGCCAGACCGGAAATATTGATCGCAGCCACCGCGCTCATATTGTGGACTCCAGACTCACCATTTGTGCCTCAACCGGGCGCAGCGCAAAAACCGCGTCACCCACCTGAACCACCAACGGGCCATTGCTGAACCAGCTGCGACGAAGCACCTTGACCTTTTCCATTGGCAAAAATCCCAACTCCTCCAGCCGGTGGTGCCGGACAGCCCCGGCCTTGATGCGATGCCATTGCCCAATGGCGGCCTCTTTCAGATTCTTTGGGTACACGATTATGTCCTTGTAAATGAGATTCATTCTCATTATAAGAGTATCTGAAACCAACGCCTATCGGCCCTGCAAACAGGCAAGACAGACCTGAACCCATGTGGGCGATTGCCAGAAGTTCCGGGCTTACATGACCACGTCGGCGGGTGGACCTTGCGACACCGCACCGCGCGCCGTGAATGAACTGCCCGCAGCAGCCAGCATGACGAACACGATGGCCAGCCACTGCAGCGCATTCAGATGCTCATCGAGCAAAAACAAGCCAAGTACAGCAGCGACAGCCGGTTCCATGCTGGTCATGATGCCAAAGGCTTCCTGCGGCAATCGCTTCAAAGCCATCATCTCGAGCGAGATCGGCAATGCGCTGGAGACCGCAGCCACACCCAGGCCAAACAACAGAATATGCGGATCAGACAAGGCACTGCCCGCCTGCCAAATACCAAAGGGGACCACGGTGAGTGCCGCCACGCTCAAGCCAAGTGCCACCGACTGACCCGCATGCAAATGGCCCAAACGCTTGCCGAACACAATGTAGGCGCCCCAGCACACGGCCGCCGCCAGCGCGTACAGCACGCCCTCAGGGTCCAGCGGCGCCGCCCCCAGGCCCAGCGGCAACAGCAAACCCAGTCCGGCAACGGCCAGCGCAAGCCAGACAAAGTCGACCGGTTTGCGTGACGACAGCAAGGCCACCGTCAGCGGACCGGTGAACTCGATGGCTACCGCCAGTCCAAACGGGATGGTGCGCAGCGACAGATAAAACAGCAGGTTCATGAAACCCAGCGCCACGCCGTAGCGCAAAACCAAAAAGGCATCCTGTCGCGACAACGTCCAGCGCCAGGGCCGCCACAGGGCCAACAACAGCAGCGCCGAAAAGCCCACACGCAAGGCGGTCGTTCCGAGCGAACCCACTTGTGGGAAAAGTTGTTTGGCAAACGAGGTACCAATGCCCAGCGCGGTCACCGAACCCAGCACCGCAAGAAAAGGAAAAATATTGACCAAGCGCACAGGCGTTCCCATCGTTCAAGTCACCGCTGCGCGCTGGTGAAAGTTGGGCTGATCCCAAGCTCGGGTCGTCAGGATGTCCTGCAAAACCGCCACCGCATCCCACACGTCGACAAAGCGGGTGTAGAGCGGCGTGAAACCAAAGCGCATGATGCGCGGCTCCCGGTAGTCGGGAATCACCCCGCGCGCAATCAGGGCCTGCACCACGGCGAAACCGTCGGGGTGTTCATAACTTACCTGACTGCCACGCCGCGCCGGGTCGAGCGGCGTGATGAGTGTTAGCGGAAAGTCGGCGCAGGTCTGTTGTACAAGGTCGATGAACAGTGTGGTCAAGGCCACCGATTTATCGCGCAGGGCCACCATGCTGGTCTGGGAAAAAATGTCAAGACCACACGCCACCATGGCAAGTGAAGTGACGGGTTGTGTGCCGCAGAGGTAACGTGAGATACCTTGTTGCGGTTGGTAGCCGGGCTCCATGGCGAACGGACGCGCGTGGCCCCACCAGCCCGACAGCGGTTGCCAGAACGCACCCTGCTGACTGGCATGCACCCACAGGAAAGCCGGCGCGCCCGGCCCACCATTGAGGTATTTGTAAGTGCAACCCACGGCATAGTCGGCTTGTGAAGCATTTAAGTCCACCGGCACCGCACCCGCCGAGTGCGCCAGATCCCACACCGTGAGTGCGCCTGCCTGGTGGGCCAGGGCCGTTGCCGCTGCCATGTCGAACATGTAGCCGGTTTGATAGTTCACATGGGTGAGCATCAATACTGCCACGTCCGCGTCAAGGGCTGCCGGGAGTTCATCGGGCGAGTCAATCAGTCGTAATTCATAGGGTGGCGCACCGTGCGCCTGCAGTTGATCGATCAGGCCTTGTGCGATGTAGAGGTCGGTTGGAAAGTTGCGCCGCTCCGACACAATGACACGTTTGGCCGGCGCGCTGGCCTGCTGCTGGCGCAGCGCGGCAGAAAGCAGTTTGAAAAGGTTGATGGATGTGGTGTCAGTCACCACCACCTCGCCTGCACGTGCACCCACCAGAGGTGCCAACTGGTCGCCCAGGCGC
>JBEGLK010000329.1:0-4383 GCA_041183605.1 Pseudomonadota bacterium | reverse complement strand
TTGCAGGACACCCTGCCACCCCAAGCTTGAGTTAACTTAGTCAGTCTCGATTTCAGCCCACAACAAGCAGAGCGCGTTGGGTGTCTGATGCAGCGAAGTAAAGGAGGAGGTTCGGACGAGGTCCGAACCGGGGGACATGAGCGTAATCAGATACCCAATGCGCGCTGCGGCACCAGGTTAAATTACCAAAACGCCAGCAATCTGCCCTTGACCACTTTGGATTCGATGCGTTTGAGCGGTGTCTTGCCTTTTTTGATGCAATCGCCGCTTTTGGCGTCAAATTGCCATTCGTGTTTGGGGCAGGTCAAAGTGGTACCCTTGACTGCCAGCTGGGTGATATCGGTGCTCTGGTGCGGACAGTGGCTGTCGTAAACCTGATAACTTTTCTTGTCACGGTAAATGAACAGGCCACGCCCCTGGCATTCGGTGCGTATGACCTCGCCGTCCTTGACCGATGCGCTCGCTGCCACATCACGCCATTCGCCCGGCGCCGGCGTCAATTGGGTGATGACCTCGGGCGCAAAGCCCGGGATGTTCATGTCCAGAATGATGTCAACCGCCCAGATGATCTTGGCCAGGCCAAGTGCCGGAAACGCCATCAGCAAGGCATCCAGCACCTCCATCGGGCTGCAGCCCTCGCGCAGGGCGCGCCCCAGGTACTGGCGAAAGCCGCGCTCGGTCTGGGCGTGGACCTTGGTGATAACCGAAATCAGGTTGCGGGTTTTGGGGTCCAGGTATTTGCCACTGTCTTTCAAGAAAGCAAAATAGTGGCTCATGGTCTCAGGCCGGGCCTTGAGCAAATAGTTCAGTGCGTCACTCACAATAAAACTCCTCGTGTCTTTCAATAAATCAGGTGTGTAAAGCCAGTACTGGCAGCTCCGACAGTCCCAGCACTTTTTGTGCCACGCCACCAATCAGGGCGCGGCCAATTGAGGCATCACCACGGCTGCCCATCACGATCAGGTCGGCCTGACAGGCAGCACCGGCCGCCAGGATTTCGGTGTACGGCTTGCCGACCCGGACTTCACCTTGTGCGACCAGCCCTTGTGCCTGCGCCTGTTTGAGCATCTTGTCCACAAAATCACGCGCCCCCGGACGCAATGATTCCGTGGCAACCACACTGACCAGATGTAATGGCAATTCACATTGCAGCGCTACGGCGATGGCCGTGGCAACCACCTGATGCCCGGATTCACCGGCCTCGGCAGCGACCAGCACGCGTCGTTGCCATATCTTTGCCTCGCGCGGCACGATCAGAACATGGCATGGCGCATGTGTCACCACCTTGCTGACCATCTCACCCACCAGCAAATTGGCCAGAAAACCGCGTTTGCCGCGTCGGCGGATGATGATCACATCGGAGCCGCGAGTGCCCGCCTCGGCCACAATTTCCTGATAAGGCTCTGGTCCGCGGCGCAAGCGCAGATCAATGTCGACCCCCAAGGACAGGGCCGGCCACTTTCAAGGCCGCCTGCTGCTCGATCTGGGCAGCAATTTGCGGCGCAATGGCTTCATATTCCGGGTTGCTGGCCAAGGGCAGCACCACGGCCAGAGGCAACTGACAACGTTGGGCCAGCGCAAATGCCATGGCTTCTGCGCCACTGTCAAATTCGCCATGTTCTGTCGCCAACAACAAACGGGTAAAGAGTTGCGCCATGTTCAGTTCCCTAAAGTCAAAATTCCGGAGGCTGCCAGCACCAGAACTGCCAGAATCAGCGTGCAAATCAGCGCATAGACAACATCGTGGCGCCTGGCGTATAACCAGACCATGCCCAGCAGTGGCACCATCGAGCAGCCCGTCAATAAGGCAATGCCGAGCAGGTTGGCCATGTCGCCAGGATGCACCAAAGATAACCAACCCCAACCCGCAGGCGTGGCTGTGCGCTGCAGGTAATCGCTCACAGGCAAGCTCCAAAGACCTGGCAAGGTATCCAGGGGCACGTGCGGTGCGAGGATGCCAAACACATAAGCCAAAAAACTCAGCAAGACGGCCAGCACCCCGATGCGCGAACCCCACTCAAGTAACAAGGCATAGCGAAATGCTTCTTCGCGCTGCGCCTCGGTGTGCCTTGAAGAGGCTGCGGTATTCTGGTCGTCATTCATGGGTTCGCTCCTGCTAGATCCACACGCCCAAACCCTTGAGCAAGGCGCGCACACCGGCAAACAACAGCAGACCAATCACCATCCTGCGAATCACGCTGGCCCTGAGCACATGCAACAAGCGGGCGCCAATGCGGGCACCCAGCATCATGCCGATGACAGACGGCACCGCGATCACGGGAAGGATGGCGCCTTCGTTCAGGTAGTACCAGCTGGCTGAGGAACTTGCCAGCGAAAGTATCAAGCCCGAGGAGCCAGCGGCCACCTTCAGGGGGATGCCCATCAACACATTCAGCACAGGCACATTGGCCCAGCCGGCGCCAATACCGAACATGCCGCCGAGCAAACCGATGCCGGCAAACAGCAACAAGCCCAAGGGGGTGTGTTGGGCCCGCCAGTGATGTTTCGAGCCGGAGGCGCCATCCACAAAGACACCATGAATGGCAAGTGCGTCGGACAAGCGGTCAGGTCGTGTGGCATGCGGGAATTCGGATTTTTTGCTCACCAGCATGAGCGCGACGATGCCCAGCACCATCAAACCCAATGTCAGCTGGATCGCGGCTGGCGGCAAGGTCAGACCCAACATCGCGCCAAAAATGGAACTGATACTGGCAAGCAAGGCCAGCGGCAAGGCCAGCCGCAGGCTGGAAAGCCCGCCACGCAGCAACATGGGCCCGGCGGCCAGGGCACTGGCCAGCGCGACCAGCAATCCAGCACCGCGGACAAAATCGAGGTGAAACGGAAAAAATCCGGCCACGATCGGAACAAAAAGCGTGCCACCGCCAATACCGGCCGGCACAGCCACAATGCCAATCAAAAAACTGGTGACAAACAGCGCAAGTGGCCAGAACCACCAGGGCAAATGATTGGCGGGCAAGAGAGTGTCAGCGGCATGTGCCGGGACAAGCACCAGCAGGCACACCGCCGCCAGCAAGCATCGGTGCCTGGTATGCGCCAGCATCAGGGTGTGGTCAGGCCCGGCAGGAACCAGGCCAACTCGTCATGCAGCCTGACCACGTCCCCAATGATCGTCAGACAGGGCGACTCCAGACCCGCCCGGGCCACCTTTTCTGCCATGTTGGCCAGTGTGCCGGTAACAACCTTTTGGGTCGGAAGGCTGCCGTCCTGAACCACCGCAATCGGCAGCTCAGGCAAAGCGCCATGCGCCACCAGCTGGCGGCAGATGTCAGGCAAGCCGTTCAAGCCCATGTAGATCACGACCGTCTGGTTCAACCTGACCAGGCTGGGCCAGTCGAGGTCGGCCGTGCCATTCTGCAGATGACCGGTCACAAACAGGCAACGCTGCGCATAACTGCGGTGCGTCAGCGGAATGCCCGAATAACACGACACCCCGGAGGCGGCCGTGATGCCGGGCACCACTTCAAACGCCACACCAGCTGCGGCCATCGCCTGCAGTTCTTCGCCGCCGCGGCCAAAAATAAAGGGATCACCACCCTTGAGCCGCACCACCTGTTTGCCCTCACGGGCCAGCTTCACCAACAGGTTGTTGATCTGCTCCTGGCGCAAGGTATGCTCATTGCGCCGTTTGCCAGCGTAAATGCGCTCGGAGGTGGCGGGTACAAAGTCAAGCACGCCGGGCGACACCAGGTTGTCATAAACGACCACGTCTGCCTTTTGCAACACACGCACGGCGCGCAGCGTCAGCAAGTCGGGGTCGCCAGGGCCTGCACCGACCAGGTAGACACGTCCGCCATCCGACTGCAAGGAGGAATCAATGGTCATGAGTGGCTGGTTTCTTGCTGTCAATTTCATGGCATACCGCCTGGCAGATAGAGACGATGCGTTGATCGATGATGCGGTAAAAAATTTGCACCCCTTCGCGGCGCTTGCCCAGAATGCCCGCCTGGAACAGGGTGTTGAGGTGCTGTGACATGTTGGGCTGGGTGGTATTGACCTGTGTGAGGAGATAACGACCTGTGTGAGGAGATAACTCACGTTTTTTTCGCCATCACACAGGCAATTGATGATTTTGAGGCGCATCGGCGCAGACATGACACGAAACAAGTCAGCGGCCGCTTCAAAAGTCTGATCAGTTTTGGTCATTTTGGGCGTATCAGCAGAGGCAAGCGGAAATGACATTTTTCTGTTTCCTCATGGTTCTTGCAGTTTAGTGCCTATATGTAAAGACTGACTCATACAGCCTGATAGGCCACCCGCCCACCTACCAGCGTGCAGCGTACATGTCCAGGCAACTCGTAGCTGGAGAACGGCGTGTGTTTGCCCTGGCTGACGAGCGCGTCGGCTTGCACCGTCCAATCGACT
>JBEGLK010000328.1:0-2659 GCA_041183605.1 Pseudomonadota bacterium | reverse complement strand
CCCGCGCTGCGTCCGCGTGCAGTTCGTCGTCAACAACTTTTGACAAGGATAGGCAGGTGTGACCATTCTCACGTCCCGGAATTGAGAATTGACAACGCCGCCAGAAGAGCTGACCTAGCAGAATGGCTACGAGTGATCTGGCCCTGGCTACACCGTGACCCGCACTTTGTGTCGCCCCGCAATGGCTTCAACATTCAAATGATGTTTCTGATCATCAAAGGAGTAAGGACATGATTGCAAAAGACAGGTTGTTTTATCACCCGGTCCGTTGGCAACCGGCCCATGCGCCAGATCGGCAGTGAGTGCTGTCATGGACAAGTCCACTCACCGGTTCCATGAGCTCTTTGCCCAACTGGGATTGCCACAGGATGACGCGGGTATCGAGCAATTCATCAAATCGCACTCACCCATGGCCGCAAACATCAAGCTGCCCGATGCTCCCTTCTGGTCTGCTGCACAAGCGGAATTTCTGAGAGATGCGTGCCTGGAGGATGCCGACTGGGCCATGCTGGCCGATCAATTGAGCTTGGCGCTGCGCGAAGCAGCATCCAGCTAAATGCTGGTCCGGCCCCAATGAAATTTGGCCATGCCGGTTAACCCGGGATGGCCAATTCACTTATGACGTCAAGTGACGAATCAGACTTGTGTGAAGAAGCCGATACCTACTAACGTCAGCAGCGTCAGACCGCATGCAATCAGGGTGAACGCCAGGGCCCTGGCCGCCGTCAACTTGGCGGGCGACGGTGCATCCACCAAGTATTTCTCCAATTCACCGTTCTTGACCAGACGTTCATATTCCAGCGCATGCTCATGCTTGAATTCTTCAAGCGAGAAGGTGCCTGTGAACATCACCACCTCGACCGGGAACTTGTCGGGGCGGAAATGGTTGTTGAAGAAGTGCACGGTGAACAGGAACACCACGGCCAGGAAGGCTTCTTCGGCGTGGAAGATGGCCGCCACGTTGAACACCCAGCCCGGCAGGAAAGCGCCGAAGAAATTGGGTAGCCACATGACCAGACCACTCACACCAATGATGGTCACCCCCCAGAACGGAGCCCAATAGTCAAACTTCTCCCAATAGGTCCAGCGGTCAAACTTGGGACGCGGTCCCATGCCAAAGAACCACTTGAACATGGCCAGCATGTCTTTGCCGTCCTGCAGGTTCGGCACCAGAGAGTCCGGACCGAAGAACTTGAAGGTGCTCCAGTTTTTGGCGATGCGCAAGGTGATGTAGAACAGGTGCCAGAAGAACACACCGGCAAATATCACTGCACTGGTACGGTGGATGATGCCGGCAATGTGCGGGCCACCCAGACCGGTCATGAGCGGCGCGGCCCACGGTGAGGATGGATAGAACAACGGTATGCCGGTCAAGGTCAGCACCATCAGGCTCAAGGCAAAAGTGATGTGCGCCACGCGCCAGATCGGGCTGAAACGACGTACGTGCTTGCCTTTGTATTGCTCAGGGACATTGTCCAGCTTGATATGTTGCTGGCCGGCTTTTTCCTTGCGCTCCTTGAACTCGCGGTAGAACCACAGCAGGGTATGCAACCAGAAAAAGCCGAAGGTACCGACCAACAACTGCAACATGATTTGCCAGGCCACCCAAATCTGGGGGTACTTGTTGAAGTCACCGGCGTGGCCGTGGGGCTGGTAAGTGGCAAAACCTGCGGGCGCCAGGGCAAGTTCCTTCTTGCCGCTGTGGCAGGACTGGCAGGTTTTCAGGCGATTGTCGATATGCACCGTGGATTTCGGGTCATCCGCTTTCAGGATCTTGTGGCTGCCGTGGCAGTCATAACACTTGGCGGTGTAGGCATAACCCAGCCTGCTGATCTGGCCATGGTAAGTACCCATGTAGGTCTTCAGGTTGGCTTCATGGCAACTGCCGCATTGATCAGTCACAGCCAGTTTGAAGGGGTCGGCGCTTGAACTGGTAATCGCGTGGGTGGTGTGGCAATCGGTGCAAACGGCAGCCTTGACATTTTTCTTTTCCAGAACTTCCTTGCCATGGATCGAGCCAGCGTAGGACTCCAGCTGATCCTCATGGCAGCTGCCACAGTTCTTGGCAATTCCCAAGCGCCATTGGTCATACTGTGGTGTGTTCTTGGCAGGCACATTGAAGCTGTGCGTGTCATGACAGTTGTCGCATGAGGCATTGGGTTTGGTTTTGTCGTCCGCATTGGGGCGGGCATGGAACGACGCTTTGTAGGCAGCAATATTTTTAGCCACCAGCTCAAGCTTGGGTTTGTCTTTTCCGGTTCCCGCCTTTTGAGCCTCGTCCCACAACTGTTGGTGGCAGCCCGCGCAATCGACCTTGGCAAGCTTGAGCGCCGGGTCCTTGGCATGGGCATTGGCTTTTTCGGCGTTGTCCTTGATGTCGGCGTGACAGGCCACACAGGTCATGCTGGCATGCACGCTCTGACCGAATTTGTCAGGCACGACTGCATGCAACTCGCGTGCCTTGCCTTCGGCACCTGCAACTTCCAGCTTGCCCTTTTTGCCGTCGTGGCAGCTCAGGCAAGTGGCATTGTCAAGTTTGGCCGGCGCAGTTGCAGCTGCTGGGCCAGCGGCAAATGCCGGCAAACTCAGGCACGCGCCTAGCAGCCACGCAAGCCCGCCCAAAAGAAGTGAGGATTTGAGTCGCATGATTCAATGGTGG
>JBEGLK010000327.1:0-2885 GCA_041183605.1 Pseudomonadota bacterium | reverse complement strand
TGATAGGCATGCAGGGCCTGCCTCGTAATGCCAAGTTCTGTGCTCCCACCATACAGGGCATCACCCAACAAGGGGTGTTTCAACTGGGCCATGTGTACCCTGATCTGGTGGGTCCGGCCGGTGTGCAGTGTGCAATGCACAAGACAGGCCTGTGCGCCGCTGGACAACATCTCGAAGCCTGTTTTGGCGGGTTTGCCGGGGTGCAGGTTCATGCAGGTTCAGGTCAACCGCAGCCATGCGCAGTCGATTCGATGGATCACGGCCAATCGCGGCCTCAACCATACATTTCACCGGTCCGATCCAGCTTCCCTGGCCAATCGCAAGGTACTGGCGCTTGACCTCGCGCGCGGCAATGGCTCGCACCAGCGCATCCATCACCGTCCGGCTGCGCGCCACCACCATCAAACCACTGGTGTCCTTGTCAAGCCGATGCACAATGCCAGCACGGGGCAATTCAAAGGCCTTGGGATCGTGGGCCAGCAGACCATTCATCAAGGTTCCGGACCAATTGCCAGGCGCAGGGTGCACCACAAGACCTGCGGGTTTGTTGATCACGAGCACATGCGCATCTTCAAATACAACGTCAAGCGCCATGGTTTCCGCCTTGAAGGCCTGACTTTGCGGAGTTGGGCGCAACTCGATCAAGCCAACATCCGAGACCTTGACCTTGTGCGATGCCTTGCCAACCACCTGCCCGTTGATCAGGACGTTGCCAGCCTCAATGAGTTGTTGCAAATAATTACGCGAAAACTCAGGCACCAACCCGACCAGAGCGAGGTCCAATCGCATACCATGGTGATTCGGAGCAAAAACCAGGACTCGCTGCTCGACTTGAGGTTCCAGCGGCGAGGTGACGTCCAGTTCATCCGTGGGCAGGGTGCCCGATATAATTGAATCTGTTTTTTTCAAGAAAGTCTTTCTCTATGCCTCAAGCCAAATTATCTGCCGTCTGCGCCTGGATGTTGGCGACCGGAGTGGTGTTTCTGAGTGCATGCTCGACCATAGAGAAAGACCCGACGGCAGAATGGAGTCCCAACAAGCTCTATGCCGAGGCCAAAGACGAGCTCAAGATCGGCGCCTATGACAAGGCCGTATCACTGTTCGAAAAACTTGAGGGCCGTGCGGCCGGAACACCGCTGGCACAACAGGCACAGCTCGATAAAGCCTACGCCCATTACAAAGCCGGTGAAGCGGTCCAGGCTATCGCCACGCTCGATCGATTCCTGAAACTGCATCCTGCCAGTCCGGCCCTTGATTACGCCTTGTACCTCAAGGGTATTGTCAATTTCAATGATGACCTGGGACTGTTTTCTGCCTTGACACGCCAAGACCTGGCCGAGCGGGATCAAAAAGCTGCCAAAGATTCCTTTGAAGCCTTCAAGGAACTGGTCAACCGTTTCCCAGAATCGCGTTATGCGCCGGACGCAAGTCAACGCATGAATTACATTGTGAACTCGCTGGCGCAATCCGAAGTACATGTAGCCCGCTACTATTTTGAGAGAGGCGCCTATCTGGCTGCGATCAATCGCGCTCAAACTGCGATTGCGGATTACCAAGGGGTGCCTGCCCTCGAGGAAGCCTTGTTCATTCTGGTCAAGTCCTATGACGCCCTCGGCATGGCCTCGCTACGCGATGACAGCAAACGCGTGCTGGAAAAAAACTTCCCGCAAACACCTTATCTGGTGCAGGGCTTCAAATCCAAGAATGATCCCTGGTGGAAGATTTGGTAACTGCATGAAGCCCAAAGCCTACCGACTCACGGCTTCAACCGGAATTCACAAGGGAGATCGCGACTACCAGCAGGATCAGGTAACTGTCCTCAGTCACCCCCGGGCCAAAGGGTGTTTGCTGGCCGTCCTGGCTGACGGCATGGGCGGCCGTAGCGGGGGTCGCAAAGCGTCAGACCAGGTCATGATGACCGCGCGCCAACTCTTCGAGCGCTACGATCCTGTCACCGACGACCCGCAGGCCATGCTCAAGCAATTGCTGAATGAGGCCCATACGGTGATCAGACTGATCGCCATTTCTGCAGAACAGGAACCTCACAGCACGATGGTCGCCTTTTTGCTCAATCCTGGTGGGGATTGTTACTGGATTCATGCAGGGGACTCCCGCATTTACCACTTCCAGGGCCAGCAATTGGTCAAACGCACGCTTGACCACTCCTACGTGCAATTGCTGGTGGATCGCGGGGAACTCACACCCGAACAGGCGCAAAACCATCCAAAGTCAAACATCCTGGTAGGCTGCCTGGGCGCCGAAAGCGATCCCCCCGTCAGCCTTCATCATATCCCGCAGATGCGAGCCGGGGACATCTTGCTGGCCTGCAGCGATGGCGTCTGGCACTATTTCACAGATGCCGAACTCGGCAGTGTGCTGGCCACACTCGCGCCCCGGGAGGCCTCCGAATTCCTGATAGAAAAAGCGCGTTCCCGGGCTCACGGCACGGGGGATAACCTGTCCTTGGTCATCGTCAAATTCGAGCCCTTGCCCAGCTGATCAATCAGGTCAGCGCGGTGTCAACATCGCGACGGCTCAGGGCCAGGAATTCGCTCGATTGCATTTCTTGCAAACGCGACACGGTGCGCGCAAACTCGTTGGCCATCAGACCTTCGGTGTAAAGCTCGGTCGCAGGCACTGCGGCCGACATGATCAGCTTGACCCGCCGGTCATAAAGCACGTCCACCAGCCAGGTAAAACGGCGCGCCTCGGATGACATGCGAGGCGGCATTTGCGGCACATCGCTGAGCAGCACGGTATGAAACTGGCTTGCAATTTCAAGATAGTCGTTCTGCGATCGCGGCCCGCCACACAGTGTCCTGAAATCAAACCACACCAATCCACCTGCCTTGCGTCGGGCGTAAATCTTGCGCGCCTCAATCTGC
>JBEGLK010000326.1:0-3012 GCA_041183605.1 Pseudomonadota bacterium | reverse complement strand
CTTGCCCGGCAACTCGAACAGGGGTTTGCCGTGTTCGTCAGGCTTGGTGTAGGGCGCCAACACTTCTTCGCCAAGGGTCACCATTTCATAACGTTTGGCATCCAGCTGGTTGGGTTGGGACGGATGGTGGTAGGCGATCAGCAGGTCGCAGCTGCCTTCGACCAGGCGCATCACCGCATCGTGCACATTGAGTGCAATCAGCCGGCTTTTGATCGGGCCAAAATTCGCACGCAGGGCAGATACCCAGGCCGGGAAAAAGGTGAACGCCAGTGTGTGTGGCACGGCAAATTCGATCACGTCCTGCGCCGCTGTGGCGTGACCACGCGCTGTGGCGTGACCACGCATCATGGCGCGTGTGGTCTGCAGGGCCTGCAGCAGCTCCAGTGCCTGGTCATGCAGCGTCTCGCCGGCAGGTGTCAGGCGCGTGGGGTAACTGCTGCGGTCCACCAGGTCGGAGCCGGCCCAGGCTTCCAGTGACTGAATGCGCCGCGAAAAAGCAGGCTGCGTGACATGGCGCAACTGTGCCGAACGGCTGAAACTGCGGGTTTCAGCCAAGCTCACAAAATCTTCAAGCCATTTGGTTTCCATGAGGCGGGATTGTGTACCAGAGCCGGAGACTTTCGCTCAGATTCCGGTCAGCTGGAGGTAGGCCTGCCGGGTGGATGGCGCTACGGAAGCCAGCACCTGGGCATAAGAGGTCTGGTAACGCGCCAGCAGGCGGGCCGAGGCGACTGTTCTGGAGCGGCAAAACCAGTGGCAGCTGTGCTGCATCAACATCAGTTCGGCCGACAGCGTGAAGGCCTTGCGTTTAGGATGCTGGCCCGCCCTGTTTTCGACAGCCTGGCTGATGCCGTGGGCATTCAGGCTGAGCAATTTGCGCAGATCCAGTGTCAGCGCTGGAACCAGCTGCGGAACAAAAGGCAAGGCCAGGGGCAGGCGGCTGAGCCTGGCCTGCGCTTCGTCGACGTTGGAAAATTCCAGCACAAAACGGTTGAACTGTGCGGCCAGCGTTTGTTCTGCCGTCTCCAGATAGCGCCAAACCTGTGCCTGGCGCGTTTCATCTGCTTCTCCCAAGGCGCGCTGGTAGCCAGTGAGTACATCCTGCATCAACTTTTCAATCTGGAATTTGCCCAGGTAACTGCCCAGCAAGGCAATGCGCCGGGCTTGCTCGCGGGCATTGAGCACCCGCACACCAATGGCCAGCACGACGACAAAAACAAGAATATCCATGGGAATTGATTCAGAGAAAAAAAGCCCCATAAGTGTAGTGGGAGCTTCCAGAGCGCAAGTCGTACAAAAATTGGCAGGTGCGCCAGGAACCTTGTCTGATTAGAATGAAATTTGTTCCTGGCTCGGGAACGGTTGCAGGAGGACTGACACATGAAATCACGACAATTAAAACCATTTCTGTTGGCAACACTTTGGGGCGTTTCAGCGTTTACCTTGGCGGGAAAGCCTGAATGGGTGTCCCAGGCGGGGCAACATCAAGCGCCTGCCACCCTCCCTGCAAGCCAAGAGGTGCGGATCGGGGCCTATTTTCAGGACTCGCAGCGCCAGGCTGTGGCGCGTTATTACGGCCATTTGCAGGCCAAGGGGCGCTGTCCGCCCGGCTTGGCCAAAAAACACAACGGCTGCCTGCCGCCAGGCCAGGCGAAAAAGTGGGCCTTGGGGCAGCCTTTGCCGGCATCACTCATCCAGTATCCCGTTCCTGGCGGGGTGATTACTCAAATCGGCCAAGCCCCTGCGGGTTACAAGTACGTGCGTGTCGCCAATGACATTCTGCTGGTGGCACTGGGCACGATGATGGTGGTGGACGCCATTGAGGATCTGATGAAGCCCTGAGGCGGTGCAGGTGCTGCCTACTCCGAGTTTTGTTGCAGCGCCCACATTTGCGCATAACGCCCATTGGCGGCAAGCAAGGCAGCGTGGGTGCCGCGCTCCAGAATGTGACCGGCCTCCATCACCAGAATCTCGTGTGCGTCGACCACGGTGGACAGGCGGTGCGCGATGACCAGCGTGGTCTTGTTTTGCGCCACGCTTTGCAGCTCGGCCTGAATGGCACGCTCGTTGGCTGAATCGAGGGCTGAAGTGGCCTCGTCAAATATCAGGATCGACGGATTCTTGAGCAGGGTGCGGGCAATCGCCACGCGCTGCTTTTCTCCGCCCGAGAGTTTCAGGCCGCGCTCGCCGACCATGGTGTCGTAACCCTTGGGGGTGGATGCGATGAAACGGTGGATGTGCGCCGATTGCGCCGCCTCGATCACCTGCTCGCGGGTGGCGCCGGGTTTGCCATAAGCAATGTTGTATTCGATCGTGTCGTTGAACAACACGGTGTCCTGCGGCACGATGCCAATAGCTTGCCGCACGCTGGCCTGCGTGACCTGCTTGATGTCCTGCCCGGCAATCAGGATCTGGCCGCCTTGCACGTCATAGAAACGAAACAACAAGCGCGCCAGCGTGGACTTGCCCGACCCTGATGGTCCGACCACGGCCACCGTCTTGCCCGCCGGGATGTCAAAGCTGATGTCATGAAGGATAGGCCGCGACGGGTCGTAGGCAAAGTTCACATGCCTGAAAGCAACGCTGGCATTGCCCGCTGACAGCGCCAGGTCGGGTGCACCCGGCGCATCGGCAATCTCGCGTTCACGCTCCATCAGGGTGAACATTTTTTCCAGATCGGTCAAACCCTGTTTGATCTCGCGGTACAACACGCCCAGAAAGCCCAGTGGAATATAGAGCTGGATCATGAAGGCGTTGACCATGACCAGATCGCCCAGCGTCATGCGGCCGTCGACCACGCCCTGGGTAGCGCGCCACAACATGGCGACCAGGCCAGCGGCAATGATGAGCTGCTGGCCGGTGTTGAGGATGCTCAGGGTGGTCTGGCTTTTGAGTGCGGCCCGGCGGTAGCGTTCGAGGTTCTCGTCGTAGCGGCGGGCCTCGAATTCCTCGTTGTTGAAATACTTCACCGTTTCATAGTTCAGCAAGGAGTCGATGGCGCGGCTGTGCGCG
>JBEGLK010000325.1:0-2695 GCA_041183605.1 Pseudomonadota bacterium | reverse complement strand
TCATCCAGCCCGAGCTTGTTCTTGAGGCGCACCAGCACGGTCTCGCTGAGGTAGCCGCCCGAGGGCACCACCGGTAAAAAATGTGGTTTGTCGACCACCAGCAAGTGTTCGTCCTGGTACAGCACCACTTCGTCAAACGGAATGGGCGGCTCGTTGGGCACCTCGCGGTAGTAATACAGCCGCTGGTGGGGCGTGTACGGCCTGTGGCTGGCGTGCTCGGGCGTGACCAGTTGGCCATGTTCATCCATCACGTCGCCGCGGGCCATGCGCGCCAGCCAGGTGGCTGGCGTGACGTTGGGGAATCGTTCGGTCAAAAAGTCGAGCAGGGTGGGCCAGGGGCCGGCCGGCAGGCCCACACAACTGGGGCCTATCCCGTTGCGTGTGGGTGGTTTAAACGCGTTCAAACACCAGGTCCCACACGCCGTGGCCCAGTTTGATGCCGCGGTTTTCGAACTTGGTGAGCGGCCGGTAGTGTGGCTTGGGGGCGTAACCCAGCAACTCGGGGTGGTGTGCCGTGGCGGTGTTTTTCAGCAGCGGCTCGGCGCTCAAGACTTCAAGAATCTGCTCGGCGTAGGGCTGCCAGTCGGTGGCGCAATGGATGTAGCCGCCCACCTTGAGGCGTGCCGCGAGTTTGGCCACCAGGGGCGCCTGGATCAGGCGGCGCTTGTTGTGCTTCTTTTTATGCCAGGGGTCGGGGAAAAAGATGTGCACGCCAGCCAGGCTTTGCAGCGGCAACATGTGGTCGATGACCTCGACCGCGTCATGCGCACAGATGCGGATGTTGGCCAGGTTTTGCTCGCCAATGCGCTTGAGCAGCGCACCCACGCCGGGTTCATGCACTTCGCAGCACAGGAAATTGGTGTCGGACAGCAGCGCAGCAATGTGGGCCGTGGCTTCACCCATGCCAAAGCCGATCTCCAACACGGTGGGCCGGTTGTTTGCGTCACCGGCAGCGGCAAAGGCCTGGTTGAAGTCAAGCGGTGCCGCTTGGTACGGCAGCAGGAACTTGGGGCCGAGTTCTTCAAACGCCTTGGTCTGGCCGGTGGTGGTGCGGCCAGCGCGGCGCACAAAACTCTTGATGGTTTTGGGAAAGGCCACGTCGGCCAGGGATTGCGGACGGATGCGCGGTGCGCGAGGCTGGTCGGCCGGTTTTTGAGGGGTGTTTTGGGTATCGTTCACGGGGAGCGATTGTAGAGACCCTGCCACTGGGTCACCCAATTGGCCAGTGCATCGGCAGGCGCATGCTGCTCAGCCAGGCCCAGCACCACCGCCGCTTGATTCAGCGCGGCCAGTGGGTTCAGGGTGTCCAGCGCCTGCGCACCATTTTGTTTGCTGAGTTTTTCGCCGTTGTCGCCCAGCACCAGCGGGGTGTGCAGGTAACGTGGCGTGGGCAGGTGCAAGGCCTGTTGCAGCAGGATCTGGCGCGCGGTGTTGTCGGTCAGATCCTCGCCGCGCACGACGTCGGTGATGCCTTGGGCGGCATCGTCAACCACCACGGCCAGCTGGTAGGCAAAACAGCCGTCGGCGCGTTTCAGGATGAAGTCACCGACCTCGACCGCCACGTCCTGCGCTTGCGCGCCCAGGCGGCGGTCTTGCCAATGCAGAGGGGCCTGGGTGTCGGTTCTGAAACGCCAGGCACGCGCGGCCTTGCCCTGCAGGCCATGGCGGCAGGTGCCGGGGTAAATCAGTTCGCCGTGGCGGGGTTTGGCCTGGCCGTTGTGTTGCAAGGCCAGTTCGACATCGCGGCGACTGCAAGCACAGGGGTAGGCGTGGCCGCTGCTGATGAGTTGGTCAAGCGCCTGCTGGTACAGCGCCGAGCGTTGGGACTGGTAGACCGGGGGCTGGTCGCTGTGCAGGCCGCAAGCGGCCAGTTGTTGCAGGATGACCTGGTCCATGCCTGGCAGGCAGCGGGTGGTGTCAACGTCTTCGATGCGCACCAGCCATTGACCGCCATGGGCGCGGGCATCGAGCCAACTGGCCAGCGCCGCCACCAGCGAGCCTGCATGCAGCGGCCCAGTGGGTGAGGGGGCGAAGCGGCCGATGTACATGCGGGTTTTTTGAGGTGATTCGATTTGACATTTGTGGGGTCGACTTCAGTCGACCTGGCCGAATAAATTCGGCCCTACAAGGGGTACAAAGCCGGATAAATTCAGCCCTACAAAACTGCGAGTGCCAACTCAAGCCCCGACACAAACGCGTCTTCGACCCGGTGGCCCAGGCACCAGTCGCCGCACACGCCCAGGCCTTTTTTGGCGTCCCAGAGGTGGCTCTTGCCCAGCGGCTGAACGGTCTTGGCATACAACCAGCGTTGGCTGTCGACATGGGCGGGTTCGGCGCGGATGCCGGTGACCTCCGAGAAGGCCTTGAGCAGTTTGGCTTCGACGCGCGGTGCGTCGTCATGGATGTGTTCCTGCGACCAGGCGGGGCTGGCCTGGACGGTCCAGCGCTCGATGGGTTCGCGGCCCGGTTTGCTGGATTCGCGCGCCAGCCAGGCAATGCGGTGGTGTGTGCTGCGCGCGGCGTTCCACTGCGGCCCGAGCGCCGACAGGCCGGGCTGCATGGCTTGCGGAAAGGCGAGCATGAGCGTCCAGCAGGGGGCGACCTTGACCTGTTCCAGTTGTTTGGCCCAGGGTTTGGCCAGGTCCGAGGTTTGCATCAGGTTCTGGGCCTGGGCGCTGGGCATGGCCATCAGCAC
>JBEGLK010000324.1:0-2740 GCA_041183605.1 Pseudomonadota bacterium | reverse complement strand
GGATTCAACCGCTCGACGCAACAAGTTGGCTGAATTGTTCAGCGGGCTTCGTTGCTTAGAGTTTTTCTTGACCGTTCGTTGATTTTTTTCGCCATTGCATTTGGTTATCCATGTGAGTAATCTGAAATATCGATCGCCGGCCGCAAGACCATGATGGAGAACCAATTACCCCTAACAAATCTTGCCCACCAAGAGGTGCTTCGCATGTACTAAGGCTTTCGCAGCGCCAATCACAGAAACAGCATCGGATCCTATGGAGCCATCGGGCCTAGATGCCACTGCCAACCTGGACTCACTTAATGAACAAGTCTGCAAATGGTTCTTGGGGATTCTTCAAAGTAGTTAAATAGACGGCCAGGGTCGTTGCTGTCACGGTGTCTGCGGGTCCTAGATTGCATTAGGATTACATTCAGCCACAGGACTCCGCGAGGCACCACCGCGTACCTTCCGATCCATAAAGAGACTGGCACAAACGCCGCGTAGCCAAAGATTTCCAGCATCGTTGTGAAACCTGGCATGCCAGTGCTGTTTGACAGTGAATCCGGGGATTGCCACCGGGCAGTTGAAGACCCTCAAACCATTAATTTGCGCCAGCGTCTCGCCGATGTGACGCGGCAGCGTGGCTACCAGATCGGTGCTGGCCACGACGGTCGCGAGCCCCAAAAATCCTGGCAGGGCCAGCACAATGTTGCGCCGGATGTGCTGTTTTTCCAGCGCCACTTTCAGCAAGCCTGATCCGGTGCCCGAGATGATTTCAATATGCCCCTCTTGCTGATAAGCGCGGGCGTCCAGCTTCTCTCCGATACGTGGGTGGCGTGGGTTCGTCAGGCACACCCAATCCTGTGGGAACAGGGTCTGCTGGTAAAAGCCAGCTTCCAGCCAGGGCACCAGCCCGATCGCCAGATCAGCTTCGCCGGATTGCAAAGCCTCTGCAGACTTTTCGTCAATGTGTGCGGCCTCCAGGGTGGCCCAGGGTGCCAGTGCGCGCATATGGGCCAGCAATTGCGGCAGTAAGGTGATGTGGCTGGCATCGGTCATGCAGATGCGAAAGTGACGATGGCTTTGGGCTGGATCAAACGCTGGCTCCGGCACCGTCAGGCGCCGCAATGCGTCCAGTGCGGCACGCACCGAGACAATCAACTCATCGGCACGGGGCGTTGCCTGCATGCCATCTGCCGTGCGAATGAAAAGTGGATCACCAAGCTCCTTTCGGAGTTTGGACAGCCAGATGCTTACAGTGGGTTGGCACTGGCCCAGCAGCTCAGAGCTGCGTGTCACGCTCTTGGTCGAATACAACAAATCAAACAGTCTCAGATGTTTGACCTCGAGGAGATTGGCATCCGTCTGGCCGATATCCATTATTGCCCCCAGCAATGTTATGTATTGCGCTTATTGTATTTACATGGTGGTCGTGGATCTTTATCGTTCGGGACCAACGGCATGATGTTGTGCTGGCGTGAATGGAGATTTGATGAAAATTTGTGTGTTGGGAGCGGGTTCGCTGGGTTGTGCCATTGGTGGCACCTTGGCCAAAGCTGGCGCTGACGTGACCCTGATCAATCGCAGGCCTGAACAGGTTGATGCCATCAATCGCCATGGTTTGACACTGCGCGACGCGGATGGCGATAAATGTGTCCGGGTTGTAGCTGCGACAAGTGCGGAAGGACTTGGCGTGATGGATCTCATCATCGTGCTGGTGAAGTCTTTTGACACCCGCTCTGCGATGCAGAGTGCCATGTCTCTGGTGGGTGAGAAAACCGTGGTGTTGTCACTGCAAAACGGCCTTGGGCATGAGGAAGTATTGACCGATCTGGTGGGTGCTGGTCGAGTTTTGGCGGGTAAAACCTACGTGGGTGGCCTGTTGCTGGCCCCCGGCGTGGTGGTGGCAACCACAAGAGGCAAGGAAACCTTGATTGGTGAACTTGCCGCACGAGGCTCACAGCGCGCCGACGCGATAGCCAAACTGTTCAACGATGCAGGATTGATCACCACCGTTTGCGCAGACATTCGCGCCACCATGTGGGACAAATTACTCATCAATGTCGCCACCGGCGCTTTAAGCGGCATCACCGGTCTACCCTATGGTGCGCTGTACCAGGTGCCTGAAGTACGGGCTTGTGCGCTGGCTGCGGTGGCCGAAGCCATGGCCGTGGCGCGGGCCAGTGGCATTCAACTCTCCATGAGTGAGCCAGTTGAGGCATGGGACAAGGCCGCTGCCGGGCTGCCTTATGAATTCAAGGCCTCCATGCTGCAAAGCCTGGAGAAAGGCTCCGTTACGGAGGTCGACTTCATCAATGGTGCGGTGGTTGAACGTGGTGCAGCTCTGGGTGTTCCCACGCCATACAACGCTGCGCTGGTGGCCTGCATCAAGGGCATTGAGCGCGGACTTCAGGAACACACGCAACACAAGGAGGCAGCATGACCAGCACCATACGACCACGCGCTTACGTGGAACACGTCGCCATCTGGGTCAAGGACATCCAGTGGCACATCCGCTTCTTTGACGAGGTGCTGGGCATGACCCTGCGCGAAGTGCAGGGCACTCTGGAAAGCCCCAGTCAATACTGGACGCTGGGAGGTATGCAATTCATCGCCAGGCCCGACTTTGCCGAACCAGAAGGCCGCCTTGGCCACATCGGCATCATGTGTGAAGACCTGGAAGCCGCCATTGTCGCGGCGCAGCCCTTTGGCGTCACAGCCATGGCGCAAGGCCGCAATTGGCTGCGCCTGCCCGACGGCC
>JBEGLK010000323.1:0-2743 GCA_041183605.1 Pseudomonadota bacterium | reverse complement strand
GGGGCTGCCCTGTTGACCCTCGGCCTCTTGATTGCCATACTGACCTCGTTGACGATCGGTGCCTGGCCGGCCATCAGCAAATATGGTCTGGGTTTTCTGGCCACGGCCACATGGGATCCGGTGAAGGAAGAATTCGGCGGCCTGGTGATGATCTACGGCACATTGATGACGTCGTTCATTGCCTTGCTGATTGCGGTCCCGGTCAGTTTTGGCATCGCAATTTTTTTGACTGAATTGTCGCCGGCGTGGTTGAAACGTCCCTTGGGTACGGCCATTGAATTGCTGGCGGCGATTCCGTCCATTGTTTACGGCATGTGGGGTTTGCTGGTGTTTGGTCCGATTCTGTCGACCTATGTCCAGCAGCCGCTACAAGCCATTTTCAAAGGTGTTCCTTATCTGGGGGCCTTGTTTTCTGGCCCGCCCGTAGGTATTGGTATTTTGTCGGCGGGCATCATTTTGGCCATCATGATCATCCCGTTCATTTCGGCAGTCATGCGTGATGTGTTTGAAGTGACGCCGACCTTGCTCAAGGAGTCTGCCTACGGTTTGGGTGCGACGACTTGGGAAGTGGTGTCAAAGGTGGTGTTGCCGTTCACCAAAACTGGTGTCATTGGCGGCATCATGTTGGGTTTGGGGCGCGCTATCGGCGAGACCATGGCGGTGACATTCGTTATCGGCAATTTCAATCAACTCGATTCGCTGAGCCTGTTTCAGGCTGCCAACAGCATCACGTCGGCGCTGGCTAATGAATTTGCCGAAGCTGGTGAAGGTTTGCATCAGGCCTCGTTGATGTACCTGGGTCTGGTTCTGTTTTTTATTACTTTTGTGGTGCTGACCTTGTCAAAGTTGTTGCTGAATCAGCTTAAAAAGAGCGAAGGAGCGAAATCATGACCCCCACTAACCATGTGGTGTCGGCCGAGGCTTTGGCACAAGTTAGGCTACAGCGTTACACCTCGCGGAAACGTATCAACCAAGCAGCCTTGCTGCTGTCGCTGCTGGCCATGAGTTTTGGTTTGTTCTGGTTGTTCTGGATCTTGTTTGAAACCATTCGACTGGGTGCCTCCGGGCTGACACTGTCGGTGTTGACCGAAATGACGCCCGCGCCCAATGATGCGGGTGGTTTGGCCAACGCCATTTATGGCTCCTTGCTGATGGTTTGTCTGGCCACTTTTGTCGGCACGCCGATTGGTGTGATGGCCGGTATTTATCTGGCTGAGTTTGAACCCAAAAGCTGGTTGGCCGGTGCGACCCGTTTTGTCAACGATATTTTGTTGTCGGCACCTTCCATTGTGATCGGCCTGTTTGTATACGCCGTGATCGTGACCCGGTTCAAGTCATTTTCAGCTTATGCGGGTATTGCCGCACTGACCCTGATCGTGATTCCGGTCGTCATTCGTACCACCGAGAACATGTTGCAACTGGTGCCTGCCGGTTTGCGTGAAGCAGCTTATGCACTCGGTGCACCCAAGTGGAAAGTCATTTCGAGCATCACCATGCGCAGCGCGCGTGCCGGTGTGGTGACTGGCATCTTGCTTGCGGTAGCACGTATTGCGGGTGAAACGGCTCCGCTTTTGTTTACGGCCTTGAGTAACCAGTTCTGGACATCCGATCTGGGACAACCCATGGCAAGTTTGCCCGTCACCATTTTTAAATTTGCCATGAGTCCGTATGAAAACTGGCAACAGCTGGCTTGGGCAGGTGTGTTCCTGATCACCTTGGCGGTGTTGGCGCTCAATGTGCTGGCAAGGGTCTTGACCCGTACCAAACTTTGATAAATATCTGTTGAATTTGAAAAGATCGCGAATCATGACGACACACACCACTGAAATAAAAGAGCAGCCAAAAATCACGGTCAACAATCTTGACTTTTTCTACGGCAAATTCCACGCGCTGAAGGGCATCAACCTTGAAATTCCAGAGAACAAGGTCACTGCCTTCATTGGCCCCTCGGGTTGTGGCAAGTCAACTTTGCTGCGCGTTTTTAACCGCATGTTTGAGTTGTACCCTGAGCAGCGCGCGCAAGGTGAGGTCATTCTGGATGGCGAAAACCTGTTGACGAGCAAGGAAGATGTGGCGCTGCTGCGCGCCAAGGTCGGCATGGTTTTCCAGAAACCCACGCCGTTTCCGATGTCCATTTATGACAACATTGCTTTTGGCGTGAAGTTGTTCGAATCACTCAATGCCACGGACATGGAAGAGCGTGTCGAATGGGCCTTGCGAAAGGCCGCCTTGTGGACCGAAGTCAAGGACAAGCTCAAGCAAAGCGGCTCCAGCCTGTCGGGTGGACAACAGCAGCGCTTGTGTATTGCGCGTGGCATTGCCATCAAGCCTGAGGTGCTGTTGCTGGATGAGCCCTGCTCGGCACTGGACCCGATATCAACGGCCAAAGTCGAGGAACTCATCATTGAGCTCAAGGCAGATTACACGGTCGTGATCGTGACGCACAACATGCAGCAGGCGGCGCGCTGCAGCGATTACACGGCTTACATGTATCTTGGGGATTTGGTTGAATTTGGTGCCACCGAGCAAATTTTCTTCAAGCCCAACCGCCAGGAAACAGAAGACTACATCACCGGCCGGTTTGGTTGATTTGACCGACGCTACTTTCAAGGAACATCCTCATGACTGAAAAACACTTATCGTCACAGTTTGACAGCGAGCTCAGTGCCGTGTCTACCCGCGTCATGGAAATGGGCGGCTTGGTGGAATCCCAGATTCGACAGGCCATTTATGCCCTGTCGCA
>JBEGLK010000322.1:0-2782 GCA_041183605.1 Pseudomonadota bacterium | reverse complement strand
TCGGGTGGTGGGCGCATAGTGAATCAACTCCACCAGACGGTTGCGAAAGATCACCTTGCCTGCCGTGGTTGCCAGATCCTTGCCGACCACATAGGCATCAGGCTCAACCATTTTGATGTTCTTGTCAGCCACATCGCGCATGAAATTCTTCAGGCCTTCCTGAACGCTCCCGCCCTTGGTCTCAACACAACGGGCCATGGCTTGCGGATTGAGCCAGAAGAAATTGGTGGGTGACATCAGGTTGAGCCAATTGCGCTGCCAGAACGCGGCGCGCTGGCGCTCATGACCAGACAAGCCAGGCGTTTCCAGGCAAATTTGCTGCAGTCGCCTGGAATGCACCAGATACCACTCCTTGATGCAATCCCAGGTGGTCGACTCGGACCATATCGGATCGGCAAAGCGGGCATCCTCCGGGCTCTGTTCCAGCACCTCGTGCGACGGCATGCCAAGCATGCGGCGCATGGCATGGTCATACAACGCGATCCAGTCCGACGACAGATCGTCAACAGCTTTCAGAAATTCCGGCGGGTGCATCATCAACGCCACCTGAGCATTGATCTGCGAGGACAAGATGCCGAACGGATCGACCTCCTTGCAGATGGCTTCAAGTGCCAATTGGAGCGGAGCCAAGCTGGTGTTTTCAGCCCCGTCCGGATGCTTGATTTGACGATTGGACATGATGGCGGACTCCCGTTGTCATGGCCAACATACTACACGCCCGCCCAAAAGAAAACTCCAGATAAATCAATACTTGAATGATCTGGAGCGATCAGTTTCAATGTGCCGCTTGACCTTTGGATCGTCCCACAATCTGCGTCGGACTCACAAACCGCAGTGCAATGAGCAACCACACCAGCGTGCTCACCATGTAAATCACCGCCATCGCGTCAATCGACTGCCCCGCGCGCACGCCAGGTGAAAACACCGAGTAATAAAGCGCCACCACCAGGGTTTGGCTACTCGGCCCTGCCGTCAGGAAGGTCAGCTCGAACATCGCCAGCGTGCGCACCAGCACCAGCAAAAGTGCCGACAAAACACCGGGCAATAACAAAGGCAGCAACACGTGAATGAAGAGCCTGGGCGTGTTTGCTCCAAACACCCTGGCCGCAGCCTCCACGCGCGGGTCGATCTGCTCGATGAACGGAATTAGCACCAAGATGACGAAGGACAGGGCCGGAACCATATTCGCGATCACGACGCCTGACATGTTGCCTGCCAGATTGGCCTGGTAGAGCACCGTTGCCAGCGGAATACCGTAGGTAATCGGCGGCACCAGCAGCGGTAGCAAAATCAACAACATGACAAACCGCTTGCCAGGGAAATTGCGGCGCGCCAAGGCATAGGCGGCCGGGACGCCGAGCAACGCCGTCAGCGAAACGACCAGCAAAGCCACCTGGAAAGTGACTGTCAACACGTCAGCCAATTGGAATTCTTCCCAGGCGGAGGCATACCAGCGTGTTGTCCAGGCTGCGGGCAGCCAGGTACCCAGCCAACGCGTGCCGAACGAGCTTGTCACTACCGTGGCAATCATCGCCAGCAGGTTCAGGACAAAGAATCCGGTCAGCAACCAGATTCCCGTCGCCCACATTCTGGAAGCAAGAGAGGCGTTTTTTTGCATGGCTTCAACCTTTCGCAGCGGCTACTGAGCCACGGTAAAAGAGTCCGCGCGCGGACAATATGAGGGTGACGATCACGAGCAACACGCCAGCCATGATCATGGCAATGGCCGACGCCATCGAGTGGTCATATTGCTCATAGGCTGCCTGGTAGGCCGCAATCGAGATCACCCGGGTTGGCCCGGCAGGAGCACCGAGCAAAACCGCCGAAGGAAACACCGAGAACTCCTGCACAAAGGTCAGGCAAAAAGTGATTGCCATGCCTGGCACCAACAAGGGCAAAAGGATGCGGCGAAACCTTTCCCAGGGACCGGCACCGAGCGTAGCCGCGGCCTGTTCCAGCGCCGGGTCCACGCCACTGATATAGGAAAGCGTCAGCAGGAACGTAAACGGAAAACCTGCGATCACCATCGCAATGAACACGCCCCAGTAGTTGTGCAACAACTTCAGCGGCTCCGAAATGAGCCCGATATACATCAAACTGCGATTGAGCCAGCCCTGTGGACCCAAGTAGTTCATCAATCCCTGGGCAATCAACACGGTACCCAAGGTGATCGGCACCACAAGAACGGTGGTCAGGATGCGCTGACGGCGCAACAGGCGCACCCGCAGCGAAATTGGCACGGCCATGGCGAGATTGAGCGCAGTGACCGGCAAAGCCAACCAAAGCGTGGTGGTGATCGTGCCGTAAAGAAAACTATCCGAGAAAAACAGCGCGTAGTTGGCGAAGGCACCGCCTTCCTTCGGATGAAAGGAGAGCCACAAGCCGTAGATGAACGGATAAATGAACAGCGCGAGCACGAAGACGACCGCCGGCAAGACCAGCAGCGTGAGGCTGTCAATACCCTTGGCCGCCAGACGCTGGCGCAGCGAAAGAGGCGCTGAAGTGATGGCGGCTTGTGTCATGTGCTTTCTCCGGGATAAACCAGCACGGCTTCGGCGTTGGCGCCGACCATGACTTCTGCGCCCGCTTCGAGCACTTTCGGGGCACGGAACGAGAGTTCGGTGCCATCCTGCGCCACACCAAAGCCGACAAACTCGCGGCCTCGAAATTCTGTGGAGTTCACCTTCACCAAAATGCCTGCGCTATCTTGGGCAATCGGATACAAATCTTCGGGTCGAACCGCAGCGAGTGCCGCACCGCCAGGCGCCAGGCCCGCCAGCGC
>JBEGLK010000321.1:0-2788 GCA_041183605.1 Pseudomonadota bacterium | reverse complement strand
CCTGGATCAGTTCAGTCATCCGCTGGTGGTGCGCGCCAAGCTGGCGATTGCCGCGGCATGTCATGCCTTTGGAAAGACCGCCTCACATTGCGTGGTGACCGAGTTCAAGAACACGGCCCGACTGGAGGCTGCAGCCAGACATGCCAGTCGTGCCCTGGGATTTGCGCGCATGTGGAGCATCCACCCGGATCAGATCCGGCCCATCCTGTCTGCCTTCGCCCCGGCGGCCGATGAAGTTGATGAGGCCAGCCGCATCGTGTGTGCGGCGCATGCGGCAGACTGGGCGCCGATCTCGATGGAGGGTCGTTTGCATGACCGTGCCAGTTACCGCTATTTTTGGCAAGTGCTGGTGCGTGCCCACCAAACAGCCAAGCTGCAAGCCCTTGATCCGGCGCAGGTTTTTTTCTCTGTCTGATGATCACGTTGTTCGTTTATGGCTTCGTGCCTTGTGCCCCGCGCAAGTCGCACGAGCTTGGCCTGTTACCGTTAATTGAATTTTTGATTGAAAAGGAGTGAACATGTTGCAAAATTACCGTGCCCACGTCGCCGAACGCGCCGCACTCGGCATCCCCGCACTGCCCCTGAGTGCCCAACAAACAGCCGAGCTGATTGAATTGCTGAAGAACCCGCCCAAGGGTGAAGAAGCAGCATTGCTGGACCTGATCACCCACCGTGTGCCCGCCGGCGTTGATGATGCCGCCAAGGTCAAGGCCAGCTACCTTGCTGCCGTGGCGCACGGCACGGAAAAATGCCCGCTGATCAGCCGTGAGAAGGCGACCGAATTGCTCGGCACCATGCTCGGTGGTTACAACCTGACGCCTCTGATTGACCTGCTGGACGACGCTGCTGTCGCTGCCGTGGCCGCTGAGGCGCTGAAGAAAACCCTGTTGATGTTCGACCAATTCCATGACGTCAAGGAAAAGGCCGACAAAGGCAATTCCCACGCCAAGGCGGTGCTGCAGAGCTGGGCCGATGCCGAGTGGTTCACCAGCCGCCCTGAAGTCCCACAAAGCATCACCCTGACCGTGCTCAAGGTCACCGGCGAAACCAACACCGACGACCTGTCGCCCGCGCCAGACGCCTGGAGCCGCCCGGACATTCCGCTGCACGCTTTGGCCATGCTGAAGAACAAACGCGACGGCATCACGCCTGAGGAAGACGGCAAGCGCGGCCCGGTCAAGTTCATCGAAGACCTGCGCGCCCGTGGCAACCTGGTCGCCTACGTGGGCGACGTGGTCGGCACTGGTTCGAGCCGCAAGTCGGCCACCAACAGCGTGCTCTGGTTCACTGGCGAAGACATTCCCTTTGTCCCGAACAAACGTTTTGGCGGTGTCTGCCTGGGCTCCAAGATTGCTCCCATTTTCTACAACACCATGGAAGATGCGGGCGCCATGCCGATCGAGCTCGATGTCAGCCAGATGAACATGGGCGACACCATCGAGTTGCGCCCCTACGAGGGCAAGGCCCTGAAGGATGGCAAGGTCATTGCAGAATTCACGCTCAAGAGCGACGTTTTGTTTGACGAAGTGCGTGCCGGTGGCCGCATCCCCTTGATCATTGGCCGTGGTCTGACCGCCAAGGCACGCGAAGCGCTTGGCCTGCCGGTGTCGACCCTGTTCCGCCTGCCACAAAACCCCAAGGCTACTGGCAAGGGTTTCACCTTGGCGCAAAAGATGGTGGGCCGTGCCTGCGGCCTGCCAGAAGGCCAGGGCGTGTTGCCCGGCACCTACTGCGAACCCAAGATGACCAGTGTCGGCTCCCAGGACACCACCGGTCCGATGACCCGCGACGAACTGAAAGACCTGGCCTGCCTGGGCTTCAGCGCCGATCTGGTGATGCAGTCGTTCTGCCACACGGCGGCCTATCCCAAGCCGGTGGACGTGAAGATGCACCACGAATTGCCTGAATTCATCAGCAATCGTGGCGGTATCCCCCTGCGCCCGGGTGACGGCATCATCCATAGCTGGCTCAATCGCATGTTGCTGCCCGATACGGTCGGCACCGGCGGCGACAGCCACACACGCTTCCCGATCGGCATCAGCTTCCCCGCCGGTTCTGGCCTCGTGGCGTTTGGCGCCGCCACCGGTGTCATGCCGCTGGACATGCCAGAGAGCGTGCTGGTGCGTTTCAAAGGCAAGATGCAGCCTGGCATCACCCTGCGTGACCTGGTCAACGCCATTCCCCTGTACGCCATCAAGTCGGGTGAACTCACGGTGGCCAAGCAGGGCAAAAAGAATGTGTTCTCGGGTCGTATTCTTGAAATCGAAGGTTTGCCAGACCTCAAGGTGGAACAGGCGTTTGAGTTGAGTGATGCCTCGGCAGAGCGCAGCGCAGCAGGATGCACCGTGCATCTGAACAAGGAACCGATCATCGAATACATCAACAGCAACATCGTGATGTTGAAGTGGATGATTGCCAATGGTTACTCGGATGTGCGCACCATCAACCGGCGTATCAAGGCCATGGAAGCATGGTTGGCTGATCCGAAGTTGCTCAAGGCCGACGCCGATGCCGAATACGCCAGCGTGATCGAGATCGATCTGGCTGACATTCATGAACCGATCGTGGCTTGCCCGAACGATCCGGACGATGTCAAGACTCTGTCCGACGTTGCTGGTGCCAAGATTGACGAAGTGTTCATCGGTTCCTGCATGACCAACATCGGCCACTTCCGTGCTGCCTCCAAGCTGCTGGAAAACAAGCGTGATATCCCGGTGAAACTGTGGATGGCACCGCCCACCAAGATGGACGCCAAACAGCTCACCGAAGAAGGTCACTATGGCGTGCT
>JBEGLK010000320.1:0-2790 GCA_041183605.1 Pseudomonadota bacterium | reverse complement strand
ACCCCCCTGACCACCGCCGACAAGGCACTGTTGACCGTTGACGTGTGGGAGCACGCTTACTACATCGACTATCGCAACCTGCGTCCGAAATACGTCGAGACTTTCCTGAGCAACCTGGTCAACTGGCGTTTTGCTGAAGCCAACTTTGCCTGATCAGCTACGATCGTATAAAAAAGCCACCTTTGGGTGGCTTTTTTGCATCTGACGAGTATCAAACCTTGTTGATCGAGCGGCTGAAACCAGCCCCGATGAACGATGAATTCAAACGGCTCCACGGATAATCTCCAGTCAACACAAGACGGATCATCTCATCGATCGGAAAATGAAAATGCCATCTCAAATCGGACTCATTGGTGTGGGCTTGATGGGCGAAAACCTGGCCCTCAACATCGCGAGCAAAGGTTTTACCGTTTCAGTATTCGATGTGTCGGCCGCCAAAGTTGACCAGTTTGTTTCCGGACGCGGGCACGGCAAGCATATTCAGGGGCATCACTCGGTCCACGAACTTGTCACGTCACTGGAGCGACCGAGAAAAGTCATGCTGATGGTCCCTGCCGGGCATCCGGTTGACGAGATCATTGCAACCCTGATTGGTTTTTTGGAAAAGGGCGACATCATTATTGATGGTGGCAACTCACATTTTCCGGATACCAACCGAAGACTCAGGATGCTCGAGCACAAGGGTTTCCTGTATGTCGGGACTGGTGTATCGGGCGGCGAGGAAGGCGCATTGTTGGGACCATCGATCATGCCTGGAGGCTCGGCGGCAGCCTGGAAAAGCATTCAACCGATTTTTCAGGCCATTGCCGCCAAGGCCGATGATGGAATGCCTTGTTGTGACTGGGTCGGGGAAGAGGGATCCGGGCATTTCGTCAAGATGGTTCATAACGGGATTGAGTATGGCGACATGCAGCTTATTTGTGAAGTTTATGACCTCATGAAAAACCTGTTGATCATGTCGGCTGCAGAAATGCACGGTGTGTTCAAGCAGTGGAGCGAGGGCGATCTGAAAAGTTATTTGATTGAGATCACACGGGACATCCTGGCTGTTAAAGATGAAGATGGTCTGCCATTGCTTGACAAGATCCTTGACCGCGCGGGTCAAAAGGGGACTGGCAAGTGGACGGTGTTGACCGCGCTGGATGTGGGCGTGCCGCTCACACTGATCACTGAATCGGTGTTTTCCAGGGTTCTGTCTTCCATGAAGGATGAACGGGTACGGGCTTCCGGAATCTTGTCGGGGCCTTTGCGGAATTTTCTTGGCCAGAAGAAGGATTTTCTTGAGGATATTGGCCAAGCCTTGTACGCTGCAAAAATCATTTCCTATGCCCAGGGCTTTCAATTGATGCGGGCTGCCGCCAAGGAATTTGGCTGGAAGCTGAACTACGGCGGTGTTGCCCGCATGTGGCGTGGCGGCTGCATCATCCGGTCGGCGTTTCTGGTCAAGATCGGGGAAGCTTTTGATGGTAATCCTGAACTGGTCAATCTCTTGCTGGATCCTTTTTTTGTCAGGACACTCGAGCCAGCACAACAGGCGCTGCGCAACGTGATTGGAGAAGCCGTCAAGAACGGGATTCCGACGCCAGCCCTGTCCGCTGCCTTGGCTTATTACGATGGTTACCGCAGCGAAAACCTGCCGGCGAACCTGCTGCAGGCGCAGCGGGACTATTTCGGCGCACACCAGTATGAACGCGTCGACCAGCCCCGTGGCACTTATTTCCATACCAACTGGACCGGTCGCGGTGGCGACACCGCCTCAACGGTTTATTCTGCCTGACGGTCCAGGCAAGAGACTCACTTCACCAGCAGCAGACTCTCGTCCCATTTGGCGTGTTTCTCAAGACCGGCCAAGTTGGCCACGGTGGCTGCAATGTTGGACAGACCCGCCGTGGCGGTCTGTTTCAAGCTCAGCTTGCCACCACTGACCTTGTCAAACAGGATTAACGGCACCGGGTTCAGTGTGTGGGCAGTTTTGGCCTTGTAAGAGCCGTCCGGGTTCAGTGAAGGTTGTTTGGTTTTTTTGTCCAGCTCATACATCTCGTCGGCGTTGCCGTGGTCGGCGGTGATCAGGGCCACGCCGCCCGCAGCCTCAATGGCCGGCAACAGGCGCGCCAGCGCCAGGTCAACCGCCTCCACGGCCATGGTGGCTGCGCGGAAGTTGCCGGTGTGGCCGACCATGTCGCCGTTGGCAAAATTGCAGCGCAGCAGCTTGTACTGGCCACTCTGGATGGCGGCGATCATGGCGTCGGTGATCTCGGCCGACTTCATCCAGGGCCGCTGCTCGAACGGCACCACGTCGCTGGGCACTTCCTGCCAGCTCTCGCCCTCGAACTTGTTGGAGCGGTTGCCGTTCCAGAAGTAGGTGACGTGGCCAAATTTCTGGGTTTCTGAACAGGCGAACTGGGCCAGGCCCGACTTGCTGAACCATTCGCCCGAGGTGTCACGGATAGCCGGAGGCGTGACCAGAAATCGCTTGGGCAGTTGCAGGTCGCCGTCGTATTGCAGCATGCCGGCAAAAGTCACTTGCGGAGTGCGCACCCGATCAAAGTAGCTGAATTCCTGTTCGACAAAGGCGCGGGTGATTTCGATGGCGCGGTCACCGCGGAAGTTGAAAAACACCACCGAGTCACCGTCTTCGATGGTGCCGATGGGCTGGCCATCCTGTGCAATCACGAATTCCGGCAAATCCTGGTCAATGGTGCCGGGGTGGCTGGCGCGCAGGCCATGCACGGCGGCAGTGGCATTGGCAAACTGCGGCCCCTGTCCCAGCACATGGGTTTTCCAGCCCTT
>JBEGLK010000319.1:0-2830 GCA_041183605.1 Pseudomonadota bacterium | reverse complement strand
TTGTCGACGTCTTCCAAAAATTATCTTGGCCGGTTGAACTTATCTACACCACGGTATGCCGAGTGGTTTGGCAAGTTCACAGCAGACTTTGGTGCCATAGCCCATGATCATTTCGTCAATTTGAGCAACGCGTTCAGTACCAAGCCACTGACGCTGGACTGCAAGTGCAAAAAGCCGTATTACGCCTATGTATATCCAAACGAACCCTACAAAATCTATTTGTGCCTTGTGTTCTGGAGTGCGCCCGAGATTGGCACCGACTCCCAAGCCGGCACGCTGATTCACGAGATGTCACACTTCGATGTGGTTGCCGGCACTGACGATTGGGCCTATGGTCAGGATGCGGCCAGAGCACTGGCAGACGAGGATCCACCTTTCAAGGCGCTTGACAACGCCGACAACCACGAATACTTCGGCGAGAACACGCCCGAATTGCGCTAAATAAAAAAGCCCTTGCGATTGCTCGCAAGGGCTTCATTCGTTTTACTTTTCAGACTTATGCCAGAACCAAACTCTTATCGAATGGATACTGTCGTCTGCCTGGTTAATTACTTGATTTTGCCCATGACGACCGGCGCGCCATTCTTCATAACACCCACATAGTCATAAGTGCGGATCTGCTGGTAAGCGTAAGTCATATCGTCGCCCAGCATGCTCTTCATTGGCAGGACCGACTGGAACGAAGCGGCCACCTTGGTTGTGTCGTTCACGTCGCCAGCTTTCTTGATGGCAGCCAGGAGAACCGAGGTTGCATCGTAGTAGACACCAATCATGTCGTTAGGTGTTTGTCCGCTGTACTGACGCTTGTAGTCAGCTGCCAAACGCTGGAAGGCAGGATGCGAATGGTCGACGTACAGCAGGTTGACCATGCCTTCTGCGGCCTCCTTGCCAGCTGCGGCCACAACCTCGAGCCAGCCGGCACCACCGGTCTGCACAAAGCGGCCCTTGAAGCCGGCCTCACGTGCCTGGCGCACGATCAAACCGGCTGTTGCCGGCGACGAGGCGCCAAGATCAATGACTTCGGGCTTGAGTGCCAGCACTTTGGTCAACAGCGGAGCGAAGTCTTTGGCCGAGCGCTCGTAGAGTTCAGAGGCCACCACGTCGAAAGTGTTCTCCTTGAATAGCTTCTCCGTGGTTTTGGATTGTGCCCAGCCGGTTTCGTCGTTGGGGTTGAGCAGCACCAAGCGGCGCTCCTTCAGGTTGGCCTTCATCCAGGCTGCATAGGGCGGCATGAAGTCGGTGGCCGTGCTGTAGGCGCGGAACATGAACTTGGTCTTGTCGTCGATTGCGGCTGGGGTATAGGAGGTGGTCAGCGCAATGATCTTGTCGTCTTCAACCAGCTGCTTCAAAGCCATTGTCGGGGCCGAGGTCTGGATAACGACATACTTCACGTCGTCGCGTTTCAGTCGTTGGTAGCAGGCCAGGGCCTCAGAAGCTTTGTACTGGTCATCACAGGTTTCGATCTGTACTTTGAACTTTTTGCTGCCAACATCCAGCCCACCCTTGGCGTTGTGTTCGTTAGCCAAGCTCTGCATCGAGCCCTGAGCTGCGAAACCCCAGGCAGCGCCAGGGCCGGTCATGGGGCCGATCAAGCCGATTTTTAGCGTCTGGGCGCTGACTGTTGTGCCAGCAAGTCCAACCGCAAACATGGCGGAAGTCGCCAGAATGTGTTTAACACTCGAAAATTTCATATCGTCCTCTAGGGTCTAGGTAGTTGAATCCGCAAATAAAGACAAATAGTCCCAATTACGAACTGTTTATTATGCTTGATGTCCTAGTCGTGTCAATGAGGGCAAACCAGAGGGCAGATCGCTGAAGGGACACTCGCAATGAGGCAAGTTTGCGGAAACTGCTCATTCAATCCGGATGGCGTGTTTACTGGTCGGTTTGACTTCAAGTCGACAGCTTGCGACTCAGGATGGCATTTTTGTCGATGACATCGATTGACCCGTGCTCCATGCGGGATTTTCACATGTCAAAATCCCAATGGAATGTAGTGTTTATTTACACCAGTTAATCAATAAGAAGGAAACAAAATGGGCGTGTTTGAGAGATACCTCACGGTATGGGTATTTTTGTGCATCGTGGCCGGTATCGGTTTGGGACAGGTGTCACCAGACGTATTCCAGGCGATCGGTCGCATGGAAATTGCCAAGGTCAATTTGCCAGTCGGTCTTTTGATCTGGGTCATGATCATTCCCATGCTGGTCAAGGTTGACTTTGCTGCTCTGGGTGAGGTGCGCAAACACATCAAGGGCATTGGTGTCACGTTGTTTGTCAACTGGCTCGTCAAGCCGTTCTCCATGGCTTTTCTCGGGTGGATTTTCATTCGGCACTGGTTCGCTCCGCTGCTGCCGCCTGACCAACTCGACAGCTACATCGCGGGGCTGATCTTGCTGGCGGCCGCGCCTTGCACCGCCATGGTTTTTGTGTGGAGCCGACTGACCGGTGGCGACCCGCTATTCACCCTGTCGCAAGTGGCCCTGAATGACAGCATCATGGTGATTGCGTTCGCTCCCCTGGTGGCTTTTTTGCTCGGCTTATCGGCCATCACCGTCCCTTGGGACACCTTGCTGACTTCGGTGGTGCTTTACATCGTGATCCCGGTCATCCTGGCCCAATGGCTGCGCAAATGGCTGCTATCTGAAGGGGAAGGCGCGTTCGATGCAGCCATGGCAAAGATTGGTCCCTGGTCCATTACGGCCCTTCTGGCTACGCTGGTCCTGTTGTTTGCCTTCCAGGGCGAGGCCATCCTGAAGCAGCCCCTGGTGATCGGCCTGCTGGCAGTGCCCATCCTGATACAGGTTTTCTTCAATTCTGCCTTGGCCTA
>JBEGLK010000318.1:0-2902 GCA_041183605.1 Pseudomonadota bacterium | reverse complement strand
GAGGCGCCGCAAATCGCCGTCGGTAAAAATCCCGAGCACCCGGCCAGCGTCGTCGACCACGGCGGTAGCACCCAGGCCCTTGGCGCTCATTTCGCGCATGAGGTCGCTGAAGCTGGCCTGCAAGCCGACCCTGGGAACCTGATCGCCACTGCGCATGACATCGCTGACCAGGGTCAGCAGCTTGCGCCCCAGTGCCCCTCCCGGGTGGGAGCGGGCGAAGTCCTCGGCCTTGAAGCCTCGTGCGTCAAGCAGGGCCACGGCCAATGCATCCCCCAGCGCCAGCTGTGCTGTGGTACTGGCGGTGGGCGCCAGGTTGAGCGGGCACGCCTCTTTGGCGACGCCGCTGTTCAAAAAATAGTCGGCATGACGCGCCAGTGCAGATTGGGCCTGGCCCGTCATGGCCACCAGCGGCGCGCCCAGGCGCTTGAGCATCGGCAGGATCGCGATGAGCTCCTCGGACTCGCCGCTGTTGGAAATGGCCAGTACCAGGTCCAGCGGTTTGATCATGCCCAGGTCGCCGTGGCTGGCTTCACCTGGGTGCACAAACATGGCGGGGGTGCCGGTGGAGGCCAGCGTGGCGGCGATCTTGCGGCCAACATGGCCACTTTTGCCCATACCCATCACGACCACGCGGCCTTGTACCGAGAGCATCAGGCGCACCACCTGCGCGAAGTCGGGGCCAATGTGTCGCTTGAGACCAAGCAGGGCCGCGGCTTCGATGTCGAGCGTTTCGTTTGCCAGCGCCATGGCCCGGTTGGCGTCAAATGCGGGGGTCGAGGTGGGCAGGATGGTCATGGCGCCATTCTATCGGGCAGAGCTCTCAAGAGCCTCTTACGCTTGGTAGTATTGGGGGGTGAATCCACTTGACCTGACCCTCCTTTATTTGCTGGCGGCCGTGCTCGGCGTGGTGGTCTGCCGCTACCTGAAACTGCCGCCCATGCTGGGTTATCTGACCGTGGGTGTGGTGATCGGGCCGAATGCGCTGGCTTTGGCCAAAAATGCCGACGGGGTGCGCCATCTGGGTGAATTCGGCGTGGTGTTCCTGATGTTTGTGATCGGGCTGGAGTTCAACCTGCCCAAACTGCGCAGCATGCGCAACCACGTGTTTGGCCTGGGCCTGTTCCAGGTCGCTTTGACCATGCTGGTGACCACGGCTGCCAGCATGGCGTTTGCCGTGCTGGCTCCCAAGTATTGGGGCATGGGTTGGCGCACGGCGCTGGCCTTGTCCAGCGCCATGGCCATGAGCAGCACCGCCATTGTGGTCAAGCTGATGAGTGAGCGACTGGAAATGGAGACCGAACACGGCAAACGTGTCATGGGTGTGTTGTTGTTTCAGGACTTGGCCGTTGTGCCGCTGCTGGTGTTGATCCCGGCACTGGGTGCCTCACCCGAGAAGATGGTCGCCACCCTGGCCCTGGCCTTGTTCAAGGCCACGGTGCTGATCACGGTGCTGATGGTGGGCGGGCCGCGCATCATGCGTGCCTGGTTGACCCTGGTGGCGCGCCGCAAGAGCGAAGAACTCTTTGTGCTGAACCTGCTGCTGGTCACGTTGAGCCTGGCTTGGCTGACCGAGCTGGCGGGGCTGAGCCTGGCGCTGGGCGCTTTTATTGCGGGCATGCTGATCTCGGAAACACAGTACAAGCACCAGGTGGAAACCGACATCCGGCCGTTTCACGATGTGTTGCTGGGCTTGTTTTTTATCAGCATCGGCATGATGCTGGATTGGCGCCTGGTGCTGGATCGCTGGCCGCTGGTTTTGATGCTGGTGACGATACCCGTGCTGTACAAGGCGGTGGTAGTGACTTTTTTGGCACGCGCTTTGGGTGCCTCCATGGGCGTGGCTTTGCGCACCGGGCTTTATCTGGCGCAAGCCGGTGAGTTCGGTTTTGTGCTGCTGACGCTGGCCCAGGGCAACAAGTTGGTGCCCCCCGAGCTGTTCAATCCGATCCTGGCAGCCATGGTGCTGTCGATGCTGGCGACACCCTTCATCGTGATGCGCAGCAGCCAGATCGTGATGAAACTCGTCAGCAACGAGTGGCTGATGGAATCGGTGCAAATGACCAGCATCGCGCGCAAGGCGATCAAGGCCAACAAACATGTGATCATTTGTGGTTATGGCCGTTGCGGCCAGAATCTCTCGCGCATGCTCGACAAGGAGCACATTCCCTACATCGCCCTCGACCTTGACCCTGACCGGGTGCGCCAGGCCGCTGGCGCCGGCGATTCAGTGGTGTTTGGTGACGCCGCGCGCTTACAGGCCCTGATGGCGGCCGGTCTGGCACGTGCCAGTGCGGTCGTTGTGACTTATCTGGATACCCACAGCGCCATGAAGGTGCTGGCCCACATCAAGGAGCATGCGCCTCAGGTGCCGGTGGTGGTGCGCACCCAGGATGACCATGACTTGGAGGCCTTGCAGTACGCTGGTGCCACCGAAGTGGTTCCGGAAGCCATTGAGGGTTCCCTGATGTTGGCCAGCCATGCGCTGGCACTGGTGGGGGTGCCGATGCGCCGTGTGATTCGTATCGTGCAGGAGCAGCGCGACGCCCGTTACAAATTGCTGCGCGGGTTCTTTCGCGGGGCCGATGACGGTGCGGTGGATGAACTGCAACAGGAGCGTCTGAGCTCGATCATCCTGTCGCCAACGGCAAGTTCGATTGGCCGCACTGCCGGTGAACTGGAATTGCCTGCGCTGGAGGTGCTCCATGGTGCTGTCAGATGATCTGGTGCTGATGGAAGGTGACACACTGGTGCTTTCGGGCAAGGCTGACACTCTGGAGCAGGCCGAGAGCATGTTGCTCAAGGCCAGTTTTTGAAACCACGCGCCTGTGGCGCGGGGCACAATAAGGCACTTTTTTTGATGGATTCTTTATGCTGAACATCAGTGTGAACCAATACCTGCGCG
>JBEGLK010000317.1:0-2846 GCA_041183605.1 Pseudomonadota bacterium | reverse complement strand
TGGCCTCATTGCGTCGGCGCGGGTTGGACATGCCGGTGCTATTTTTGACCGCACGCGACCAGGTCGAGGATCGCGTCAAGGGTCTTGAACTGGGGGCTGACGACTATCTGGTCAAGCCATTTTCTTTTGCGGAGCTTTTGGCACGGGTGAGAACAATTCTTCGCCGTGGGCGCGGAGGTGGAGTGGATAGCAACACCCTGCGCACGGCGGATTTAGAACTGGATTTGCTGCGACGTCGCGTTACGCGAGGTGGGCGCCGGATAGATCTGACCGCAAAGGAATTCGGTCTCCTCGAATTGCTGATGCGCCGACAAGGTGAGGTATTACCACGCTCCTTGATTGCGTCTCAAGTGTGGGATATGAACTTCGATTCCGACACGAATGTCATCGAAGTGGCAATGCGACGCTTGCGAATCAAAATCGACGATGGGCAAGCGGTCAAATTGATCCAGACAGTACGGGGCATGGGATACGTGCTTGAAGTGCCGCAGGAGCCCTGAGTGTTGCCTCGTCTATCGTTGACCCACCGGCTTACGCTTTTTTTTACCCTGGTGGCCTCCAGCGTGGTGCTGGGTTTGGGCGGGCTATTCATGGCTGCGGCGGATCAACACTTTGTTGACCTTGATCGCGGTGCACTGCAAGACAAGCAACATCTCATTGGCGAAATCATCGCAAGTAGCAGATCCTCCAAAGATTTGGATCGCCGGCTCGACGAATCGCTTAATCATCACCACGGACTTTTCGTGCGCGTCAGCAGTGGTGATGGGCGAATCCTCTTTCAGACCGAGGGTTATCCTGCGGCTGATCGTCTGCAGTTGCCTCCAGATGTGAATCCTTTAATGGCTTTGATGTGGTGGCGTCGCGGACAGCAGGAATTCCGACATCAGCAATTTCAGGCAGAGGCGCAGTACGCGCCAGGAATTCAACTCACGGTCAGCCTTGCCATGGATACGGCCCACCATCAGCATTTTCTAAATGAGCTTTTGAACGCACTAGGCTTGTATGCGCTAGCAGCAATCGTCGTCAGCGGTTTGCTTGGATGGGCAGCGGTCTATTACGGCCTCGCTCCACTAAGAGCCATTAAGGCGCATGCTGCTGCCGTAACCGCCCAGCGTTTGCAGCCTTGCATGCCGGTTCAGTCTGTGCCAATCGAGATGGCTGATTTGGCGAAGACGCTCAACCAGATGCTAGAGCGGCTCCAGGATGACTTTCAGCGATTGTCTGAGTTCTCTTCCGACTTGGCTCATGAACTTCGGACGCCAATCAGTAACCTGCTCACTCAGACTCAGGTTACTTTGACTTCCAAGCGTGAGAACGAGGTTTACAAGGATGTTCTTGCTTCAAACGCCGAGGAGTTGCAGCGACTGGCTCGCATGGTGTCTGACATGTTGCTGTTGGCTAAAACCGAACGCAGGGTGGACCTACCGCACAAAGAAGACTTCATGGCCGCAGATGAAGTCCAAGCGTTGATCGACTTCTACGAGGCTGTGGCAGACGACAAGAGTATTGCTCTAACCCTGGAGGGGAACGGCCCGGTGCAGGGCGACCGCCTTATGTTCCGGCGTGCATTGAGCAATCTCATGTCGAATGCGCTACGTTACGCGCCTTCAGGCAGTTGCGTAAAAATCACTGTTGCCAGTCGGACGAACTGCACCGACATCTCAGTTGAGAACAGCGGCGAAGACATTGATCCGCTCTTGATGCCACGATTATTTGACCGCTTCTATCGCGTGGACCAAGCGCGCTCGCATCTCGGCTCAGATGGGGTGGGGTTGGGACTTGCCATCACCAAGGCGATAGTGGAAGCACATGGCGGCAGCGTCTACGCCAGCTCTGCCCGCGGCATCACTCGATTTACCTTGACGTTTCCTCATTGAATGAACCCGCCGGAGTCGTTTGATTGACGTCTTAGTATTCGGAGGTTAGATTGCTTTCTTCGAACCGAGCAAGAAACTTTTTTTCCTGTAGTTGCCAGTCCATGGGGAACGGCTCCAGCAGATCCCTCATGGTCAACCAAGCTGGGTGTGATCCGTCAAGGATTGCCTGAACCACTTTGGGCGACAAGTAGGCCAGCCGCAGGATACGGCTGACGTAGGATGGGTTGATCTTCTCCGCGGCAGCCAGGTCTTCGATGGTGGCGTAGGTCCCGTCATAAAGCAGGCGCTGCCACCTGAACCCGCGTGCAATCACCTTGATCATGGTGTTGTCGATCGTTGCCTCGCGGCGCACCAAACCACGCGATCCATCGGGCAAGACGATGACCGTTTTGCCGCCCCGCGGTCGAAAGGTCATTGGGATGTGGGTCGTCTCCGGCATTTGCGCAGCTTGAGTCATGCAGCCTCCTTGTAGGCCTGTTGCATGACCGTGTCGCGAAGCAGTTTGGTCATGCCGGTGGACTTCCACTTGATGTCGATACCGTCCGTGCGAACCGTGATCCGCTCGATCAGCGCTTTAGCGATGCATGCCTGCTCAGCCGGAAACAAGTTATCCCAAACCTGGTCAATGGACTGGAGTGTCTGGATGGCATCGGCCTCACTGATGTCTGGTCGAGACGAGGTGACTTCCCGGACCGCCTCGGCCAGGATTTCCGGCGCTCTCAAAACGCCGCGCAGTCGCTCGACCACGACCCCTTCAATTTCGCCGGCTGGCACACGCCGGACTTCGCAGGCAGCCGCGACAACAGACATATGCAACTCAACTTTTAACGAATTTCCTGAAACCTAAGCCAGATGCGGCGCACAAGGTTGTTTTCGCAAGTTAGAATGGCTTGTGAAAATCGTAAATTTGGCTCTTTTGTCGGAAAAGTTGTAAAACGCAACTTTTGAGTTTATTACACGGTTTATTAC
>JBEGLK010000316.1:0-5879 GCA_041183605.1 Pseudomonadota bacterium | reverse complement strand
CCAAGGCCCGTTGTACCAGGAGCTCATGTACCAGTTGTCACCCTGATAAACCCAATACATGCCGTCGTAAAAGAAAAAGTTCCAGTTCAGCCGCGGCGCATAGTAGACCGGGTAACCCGGCACACGGACGAGTTCCGGGAATACCGGCTGATTGATGCCAATGCTCAGACCGGGAACACGGATACCGATACTCAACTGGGCCATGGTCGACGTTGCCGCCCCCAAAAGCATGCAAAAAACGATCAGCAGGTAACGCATGTTGGACCTCCACATGGATCGCCAGGGGGCGAGATGTGTCGAGAGTGCACTGCTTGATATCACTACGAAGTGAGATTTCTCAAAGGCGTCATGGATTTTGTTGCCTGACAACTTGACTCAATTGAACTATTCGCTGCACCAGCTGACATCCTGCATCGCTTGCGACAGGAAATCGATCAGGGCGCGCACCTTGGGTGACACATATTGCCTGGTCGGATAAATGGCATACACGCCAAACTCCAGGGAGCGGTATTGCGGCATCAGTTCGACCAGCGCACCACTGCGCAAATCGTCACCCACCATGAACGAGGGCTGCAGGATGACACCCATGTTCCTGAGTGCCGCGATCCGGCAGGTATCTCCGCTGTTGGTTCGCAGCGCGGGCGTCACCGTCACCTCGACTTTACCTTTGGGGCCATCAAACTCCCAGTGGTCTCCCGTGGCGAGCAGGCTGTAGGACAACACCGTGTGGTCGGTCAGTTCGGACGGGTGTCTCGGTGTGCCGTTCTTTTTGAGGTACTCGGGCGAGGCACAAAGCAGCAGTCGGGTGGTTGCCAGCTTCTTGCTCACCAGCGACGAACTGGGCAGACGGGCAATGCGTACTGCCATGTCATGGCAATGCGTACTGCCATGTCATAACCTTCCTCCACCAGGTCGACCACGCGATCCGCCAGCGTGACGTCCAACACAACACCGGGATATCGTGCCATGAAATCCGGCCACAACTGTGCCAGATGCAAGAGCCCGAATGAGACGGGTACATTGATCTTGACAAGACCGTTGATCACAACGGATTTAGCCGTGACTTCGGCCTCTGCCACTTCCACATCCGCCAGCACGGTTTTGCAGCGACCATAAAAGGCGCGACCTTCCTCCGTCAGCGACAGCTTGCGCGTGGTCCTGTGCAGCAAGCGCACACCCAGGCGTTGTTCCAGATCGGCCACATACCGCGACACCGCAGGCTTTGACATCTCCAGGGCATCGGCTGCCTGCACAAAACTGCCGCCATCGACCACGGCGGCGAAGGTTTTCATCTCAAGAAACTTGTCCATTTATTACAAATATTGAAATAGTTAATGTTATTAAAACATATTTATCTTTTATTTTGAAACAAATACAGTACACCCATGCCTTCCAACAACGGTAGGGAGGCTAAAAAAATCTGTTTCAAAACCATCGAAAGGAAATCGTATGAAAGTTCTCGTTATTGGTTCAGGCAACATGGGTTCTGGATTTGTCAAACAACTCACGGCCGCAGGCCACAGCGTGAGTCTGACCGGTCGCGACACGGCCAAGGCCGCCGCCGTGGCTGCCCAATACGCCAACGTCAAGGCAGTTCCTGCTGCAGGCGCAGCTGCCGGTCATGACGTCGTGATTCTGGCTACTGGTTATGGTGATGCCGTGGCCGCACTGCAATCGGTCGGCAAGCTCGAGGGCAAGGTGGTGGTGGACATCACCAACCCGCTGACCGCTGACTACATGGGTCTGACGCTGGGTCACAACACGTCTGCAGCAGAAGAAATTGCCAAGGCTGTTCCGGGCGCGCAGGTGGTCAAGGCCTTCAACACGGTGCTGGCACAGGTGCTGGGCCAGGGCGCTTCGCTGGCTGACGGAAGCAAGGTTACGGTGTTTTACGCCGGTGATGTCGAGTCCGCCAAGACAAGCGTTAAGGCATTGGCAGAAAGCCTGGGCTTTGCCACGGCCGATGCCGGTGGTTTGAAGAATGCGCGTTATTTGGAGCCTCTGGCCGGCCTGAACATTTATTTCGCCTATGGCGCCGGACGCGGGACTGCCATTGCTCCGACATGGCAAGGCTTTTGATCACTCACTGTTTAACTTACTGTTCGCTCAAACCAAACAAGGAATCCATCATGAACCGCACCCTTCGCAACACCGTGATCGCAGCCCTTTCCGTCTCTGGGATTGTCATCGCCAGTGCACAGACACTCGCAGAGAATCCACCAACACCGGCCCCCAAACATGAGAAACAGGCACCCGGAGTGGAACGCAATTTGCGCGTTTTTGACACGCTGGACTTCGACGTGTTCAGCCATCAAAAGTGGGATCGACTGAAGGAGAGCCACTCGCCTGACATCGTGGTGACCTGGCCCGACGGTCACGAGACCAAGGGGCTTGATCACCATACCGATGATCTGAAAGCCATGTTTGTGTTTGCCCCGGACATCACCATCAAGGAACACCCCATCCGCTTTGGCTCCGGCTCCTGGACCGGCGTCACCGGCGTCATGACGGGCACCTTCACCAAGCCGATGCCCATTGGCGAAGGCAAAACAATTGCACCGACCGGAAAGCGCTTTGCCATTGGCATGGCTACCATCGGGCACTGGAAGGGCAAGACCATGGATCACGAATGGCTGTTCTGGGACAACCAGGACTTCATGAAACAACTGGGTCTGGCGAACTGAACAAGTCATCGTCAGCGGCACCGCTGCCAAGCTGCGGGGTGGCATGCACCAAGGCAAAACCATGAAATCAGAGAGCGTTTTCACACCAACAACTGCCGATTTCACCGCGCTGGAACTGGGCCTGAACACCAGCGCGGTGCGGCGAATGGCAGATGCGCAAACGCTGCTTTGCCGGGAGTTCCCCTTAAGCGTGGACGCCCTCGTGCAGCAAAGCCTGAGGCATGAGCCGCCGAGGCCGATCGAACTCGAACACGCCATTGAGCTCACGGAAGAGGTCGTGATGCAGCTGGCCGGGCAATTTGCAGGCGGAACCGGGCTGCGCCTGCAAGGCCCGGGCGCAGACCTCATTGCCAGCACGCTGGCAGCCAGTGGCATCGGCCAGCCCCGGTTGACGCTGGATGAGGTGGAGACCTTGTTCAACCGCCTGGTTGCCGTCAGCCAAGGGCGACCGGCAAGCCAGGACAAGCTGGCGACAGATGCCCGTTTTGTCGCCGCCATGCTGATCCTGCGGGAGTTCATGCACCATATGCACTTTGCCGAAGTCACTCTGCCATCGACGGTCCATAATATTCAAAACTGAAGGAAGCAAAAACATGCCAAACACGAGCACCAATCCCGGCGCCAGAATGCCAACCTGGTTCATTCCCCATGGTGGTGGCCCCTGTTTCTTCATGGACTGGAACCCGCCGGACGCATGGAACCGCATGGGCGATTTCCTGAAGAACCTGGCCGCCACCTTGCCACGCCAACCGAAAGCCATCGTGATGGTGTCGGCACACTGGCTGGAGCCGCATCTGGCCGTGACCAGCGGTGCGCAACCTGAGCTCATTTACGACTACTACGGTTTCCCGCCGCACACCTACGAACTGAAGTACCCCGCGCCCGGTGCCCCGGCACTGGCGGACCAGATCGTGAAAACCCTGAATGCCGCAGGCATCAGCAGCGCAGCAGCGCCCCGGATGCACAACGCGGTTTTGACCATGGCATGTTCATTCCGCTCAAACTCATTTTCCCGGATGCCAACATTCCGGTGGTGCAACTCTCACTGCACAATTCGCTGGACCCGGTGCGACATCTGGAGGCAGGCCGGGCGCTGGAATCGCTGCGTGATCAGGATGTGTTGATCATTGGCAGCGGCATGAGCTTTCACAACATGCGCGCTTATGGCAATCCACAATACGGACCGATATCAGACGTCTTCGATGAGTGGCTGACCCAGGCCGTCGAGTCCAGTCCACAGGAGCGTTATCGTTTGCTGACCAATTGGGAACAGGCACCCGCTGCCCGGCAATGCCACCCGCCACGCGCCGAGGAGCACCTGATCCCGCTGATGACGGTGGCCGGTGCAGCCGGCCAGGATGCGGGTCGCAAGGTGTTTTCAGACCGTGTACTGGAGACCACACTGTCGGCGTTCACCTTCGGTTAGGGTCAGGCACCTGTTTCACAACAGCAGTCGCGCCTTCATTGTTCGTTAACAAACTTGACGGAGAATGATGCCGACTTCTTCACTGAAACCATGAACAAACAAGCCTCGCTCCATTACGACCCGCTTAGCCGGGCCTTCCATTGGCTCACCGCCATTGTTGTGACCATCACGTTCATCCTGGGGCCGGGAGGTTTCGGGCGCCTCATGCGGCGCGGCATCGATCCTGCCACCCGCCTTGACATCGTCTGGCACGAGACTCTGGGCATCACGGTTGTTGTACTCACGCTGCTGCGCCTGCTTTGGGTGGCTTTTCGCCAGCCCGCGCCAAAGTTCGAAGTGGCAGGCTGGATGCACACGGCAGCCCGCTTGACCCACCTGGCACTGTGGACCCTCTTGCTGCTGACGCCCGTGACGGCATTGATGGCTCTGGGCAGCGAAGGCCATCCGCTGACCTTGCTGGGTGGCATACGTATTGATCAGATGCCCATGATTGCCAACTCGTCACTCGCCCGACTGGCTGACTGGGGCGATGTGCATGAATTCTTCGGCGACACAATCATGTGGCTTGCCGGTCTCCACGCACTCGCCGCGATCTTCCACCACGCGGTGCTCAAAGACGGCGTGCTTGCCTCCATGTTGCCGCACAAGTAGAAGCATGCCCGACTACGGCAAGCGCATGAGACCTTAGCTGGTCTGGAGCAACTTCTCCACCGCCCAGGGGTAGATCAGGTGCTCCTGGGTGAGCACCCGTGCCGCCAGCGTGTCGGCAGTGTCGCCTGGCAACACCGGCACCACCGCCTGCGCCAGGATAGGGCCGTGGTCCAGCTCCGCCGTGACCAGATGCACCGTGGCACCGGCGAACTGGCAGCCTGCATCAATCGCGCGCTGGTGGGTGTGCAGACCGGCAAACGCGGGCAGCAGCGAGGGGTGGATGTTGACCAGCCGCCCCGCATAACGGTTCACAAAGCCAGGCGTCAGGATACGCATGAAGCCAGCTAGCAGCACAAGCACGGGTTCATCGGGACTGTCATAACGGTCAATCACCTGCGCCAGCGCGGCATCAAAAGCCTCGCGACTCGGATAAGCCTTATGGTCGAGAACCTCGGTGACAATGCCCTGTGCGCTGGCATATTGCAACCCTTTGGCGTCCGCCTTGTTGCTGATGACGGCTGCGACCCTGGCACCATGGTGTTCGGCCCAGCCCTCGCGCTGCGCCACTTTCACAATGGCGGCCATGTTGGAGCCGCCGCCCGAAATCAAGATAACGATATTTTTCATTGAAACCGAATTATGACTTTGACCAACCCCGATTCCCTGACCCTGACACCCATCGAGGCTCGTGTGCTCGGCACACTCATGGAAAAGGCCCGTACCGTGCCCGACAGCTACCCGCTGTCACTCAATTCCCTGTCAATTCCCTGATGCTGGGTTGCAACCAGAAAAGCAGCCGTGACCCGGTGATGGACCTCAGCGAGGCCGATGTGGCCAGTGCGATGGACAATTTGATGAGTCTGTCCCTGGTGCGCGCCAACACCTCCGGGCGCGTGACACGTTACGAGCACAATTTCCAGCGCGGCCTGCAGTTGCCCGAGCAGTCGGCGGTGTTGCTGGGCCTTTTGATGCTGCGTGGCCCGCAAACCGCAGGTGAGCTGCGTTTAAACACCGAGCGCTGGTATAAATTTGGCGACATTTCGTCGGTCGAAGGTTTTCTGGAAGAGCTGCAGGATCGTTCAACAGACAAAGGCGGTCCGCTGGTGATCAAGTTGGCG
>JBEGLK010000315.1:0-3849 GCA_041183605.1 Pseudomonadota bacterium | reverse complement strand
GTCGAGCGCCAGCGTGCGCAGTGCACCTGAGCATGAAAGGCTGGCCGCGTTCGAGAGCTTTTTTCAATACGCCGGGCGCTACGAAGTGCGTCAACATGAAGGCGTGGCTCAAGTGGTTCACCACGTCAGCCATGCGCTGAACCCCAACTTTGTGGGCAGCGACCAGATTCGCAACATGGAATTTGGTGTCGATGGCACGCTGACCCTGTCTGCGTCCGATCCGGTGCCCGGCAGCACCACCCTGCGCCACCACCGATTGATCTGGAGACGTTGATGACCCTTTTCGAAAAGCACCTGGCCCGTTTTGAACAGGCACAACAAGCCTGTGCCACGCGCCATTGCTGGAGCCCTTACCCGGAAATGCCTGACAAATATCCGGAGGCTGCGCATGCCAAAAGCGCGGGATTAGCCGCTTTTGAACAGCACCTGAAAAACGGTCGATTTGAGCTGGACCAACCCAACATCACTAACTGGATCGGCGAAGAAATATCGCCATACACGCAACAAGCATTGGGCGTGGTCTACCCGCAATCGGACATCAACGCGCTGTTCAATGCGGCCGACAAGGCGATGCAGGGCTGGGCACAAGCCCCTTATGCGCAGCGCATCGGCGTGCTGATGGAAGTGCTCGAAGTCCTGTACCGTGACCACCTGTTTGAAATCCTGCATGCGGTCATGCACACCGCAGGGCAAAGCTACAACATGGCTTATGCCGGTTCGGGTGTGAACGCGCTGGACCGCAGCATCGAGGCCCTGGTGTATGCCGAACAAGCCATGCGCTCGGTGGCCCCTTCGGCCTGCTGGTCCAGGCGCTTTGGCAATGCGGATATCCGTCTGCAAAAAACATACCGGCTGGTGCCCCGTGGCACCGCCGTGTGCTTCTCTTGCGCGAGCTTTCCCACCTGGAACGCCTGGCCTTCCATGATGGCGAGCCTGGCCACCGGCAACCCGGTGATCGTCAAACCCCACCCGGCCACCGTTTTGCCCATGGCTTTGCCCATGGCCATCACGGTCAGGGTATTTCGACAGGTGTTACAGGCCGCAGGCTTTGACCCCAATCTTGTGACGCTGGCCATCGACACGGCCAGTGAACCGATCGGCAAAATGCTGATCAAGCACCCCCAAACGGCCATCGTCGACTTCACCGGCAGTGTGCGTTTTGGTCAGTGGGTGGAGCAAAATGCACACCCTGCCTTGGCCTTCACCGAGACAGCGGGTTGCAACACCGTGGTGCTGGAGTCGGCGCAAGACCTCGACGCAGCCTTGCGCAATTTGGCCACCACCATGTGCCTGTTCAGCGCGCAAATGTGCACCAGCCCGCAAAACATCTACATCCCGCAATCGGGCGTGAACACGCCGCAAGGCACAGTCCCCTTCCACGAGGTCGCGCAACGCCTGGCCACGGCCGTTCAGGCCCTGACCACCGACCCCAAAAAAGCCTCCATGATCTTGGCCACCATCCAGTCGCCACAAACGCTGGCTTTGCTGCAAGACATGCAAGCGCAAGGCCAGCAGCGCGGTCAGGTGCTGCTGTCACCCCAAGCCTATGCGCACCCGGAATTTCCCAGCGCCCGCACCAGCACGCCGCTGATGCTGCAAGTCAGCACGCGTGAGCGAGATCTGTACGCCGAAGAGCGTTTCGGCCCCATCAGTTTTGTCATCGCCTGTGAAGACGCACAAGATGCCCTGAAGCAAGCCACGCAAGATGCCCGCAGCCAAGGCGGCTTGACCGCTTTTTTGTATTCCACGCGCGAAGAATTCATCGCCCAGGCCGAAAATGCCTATGCACGCGCAGGTGCCCAGCTGACCATCAACTTGGTCGGGGCCATGCCTTTGAACTTTGCAGCGGCCTACAGCGATTACCACGTCACCGGCCTGAACCCGGCGGGCAATGCAACGCTGACCAACCTGGCTTTTGTGGCCGGTCGGTTTGGCATTGTGCAGTCGCGTCGCCCGGTCACTTCGGAAAGTGGCATCAAAGCATGACACACCAACGCTTGCCCCTGCGACTGCCGGTGTTTGCTGCACCGATGTTTTTGATCTCAGGCCCCGAGATGGTCATTTCCGCTTGCAAGGCGGGCATTGTGGGCGCCTTTCCCACCCCCAATGCACGACCGATCGAAAAACTCGACGAATGGATGAAAACCATCACGGAAGGCCTGGCGCTGGCCCGCGATATGCAAGGTGCAGACACCGTGGGCCCCTGGTGTGCCAACCTTGTGACCCACTCGTCCAATACCCGGCTGGCACAAGACTTGGAGTTGATCGCGCAATACAAACCACCGGTGGTGGTCACGGCATTGGGCAGTCCCAAACCCGCCATCGAGGTGGTGCATGGCTATGGTGGTCGGGTTTTTGCCGATGTCATCAACCTATCGCTGGCCCAAAAAGCCGTCAAAGCAGGGGCCGATGGCCTGGCCTGCGTCTCGGCAGGTGCAGGGGGTCACACCGGCTTTTTGTCACCCTTTGCTTTTGTCAGCGCCATCCGCGAGTTTTTTGATGGCGAAGTGGTTTTGGGTGGTGGTATCAGCGATGGCTGGGGCATTGCTGGGGCCATCGCTGCTGGCGCAGATTACGTTTACATGGGCACGCGTTTCATTCCGGCCACCGAAAGCATGGCACCCGAGGCCTACAAGCAAATGATCGTCGACAGCACTGTGGACGACCTGATCGTCAGCGCAGGGGTGACGGGCACACCGGCCAGTTGGCTCAAACCCTCGTTGCGGCTGAATGGCCTGGACCCGGACAACATGCCCGATGCCCCGTCCCGCCAATACGACAGCAGCGTTTCCTTTGCTGGCAAGAAGTGGATGGAGGTTTGGGCAGCAGGGCAAGGCCTGGGCACCATCCACCAATCCACCCCCATGGCCAGCATCGTGGATCAACTGGCCCTCGAATACACCACCGCCATGCAGCGCTTGCAAGCCCTGCCCTATCCCCAAAGGAGTTTCCAATGAGCGCACCCGTTTACATTTTGGGCGGCTACCAATCTGACTTTGCCAAGTCCTGGTCACGCCAGGGCCAGGACATTTCAAACATGGTGCAAGAAGCCACGCAAGGCGTGCTGGAGAATGCCCAACTGGACACCTCGGCCATCGAGAGCATCCACGTGGGCAATGCATTTGCCGAATTGCAACGACAGCAAGCCCACCTGGGCTCCATGGTGGCCCAAATGACACCCGAACTCTGGGGAGTCCCGGCCATGCGCCATGAAGGGGCCTGTGCCTCTTCATCTCTGGGCGTGTTGGCGGCCATGGCCGAAATCGAGGCGGGCCGTTACGACTGTGTGCTGGTGATGGGCGTAGAGGAATTCAAAAACACCTCGGGCAATGTGGCCTCGGTCAATCAAAACGCTGCAGCCTGGCAAGGGCATGAAGACATCGATTGCACCTTTATGTGGCCTGCCGCTTTTGGTTTGCTGGCCCAAGAATACGAGCGCCGCTACGGCCTTGACCGAAAGCATCTGAACCGCATTGCTGAAATCAACTACAACAACGCGAAACGCAACCCCCTGGCACAAACCCGCGCTTGGCAATTTGATGCCCTGAGCTTCACCGATGACGATGAAGCCAACCCGATCATCGAACCTGGCACACGCCGCCAGGACTGCGGCCAAATCACCGATGGGGCCTGCGCTGTGGTGTTGGCCTCTGCCCGTTTTGCACAGACCTACGCCCGCCAACATGGCAAGTCGCTGGATCGCATGGCGCGTATTTCAGGCTGGGGCCACCGCAACGCGGGTCTGCGCCTGCGCGACAAAATGGAGCGCAGCCAGGGCCAGGACATTTCAAACATGGTGCAAGAAGCCACGCAAGGCGTGCTGGAGAATGCCCAACTGGACACCTCGGC
>JBEGLK010000314.1:0-2859 GCA_041183605.1 Pseudomonadota bacterium | reverse complement strand
CAGTGTGCCCATCAGGTCGATGGCCACGGCACGTGCTGCCGCCTTGCCTTCCTCGGTGTTCATGGTCTTGCCGAACTGGCCGGTCCAGACCTTGCCGTCTTTCTTGGCGATGTGGCCGCTCAAAAAGACCAGATTGCCAGTTTGGACGAAAGGCACGTAAGCGGCGGCAGGTGCGGCCACCGGGGGCAGGCTGATGCCGAGTTCGGTGAGTTTTGCGTAGATGCTCATGGGTTTTCCTTTGAGGTCAGGGTTTGTTGTAACTTGAATTCTGGTTTTGACTTTGACTTTGTCCAAAGCCCTGGTTTTGTGGTTGACGCATCAAAATCTGGGGTTCATCGACCGGCTCGACGGTGACACCGACACGCAAGGTATGGCTGGCGCCGCCATGGATGACACCACGTATCGGCGATACGTCGGAAAAGTCACGCCCAACCGCCAGCGTCACATAGTCTTCGCCGGGCGAGGGCCAGCCGGCGCGGTCATTAGTGGGGTCCAGATCGACCCAGCGTTCACCGTCCGGCAAATCGGGCACATACACCGAGGCCCAGGCATGCGAGGCATCACTGCCCCTGAGCTTGACCGTGCCCGGCGCCGGCTGGGTGAGCAGGTAGCCGCTGACATAACGTGCCGGCAGCCCCATGCTGCGCAGGCAGGCGATGAGGATGTGGGCGAAGTCCTGGCAGACACCCTTGCGCTGTGCCAGAGCTTCGAGCGCAGGGGTGTTGACCTGCGTGCTTTGACTCTCGTAGGTGAAGTCGCTGTAGATGCGGTGCATCAGATGGATGGCCGCTGCCAGCAGTCCGGCACCTGCGCTGAAGCTGGGCCGGGCGTAGGCGAAAAATTCGGCGTGGCGCGGCACCATGGGCGACACAAAAACGAATTCGTTGGCGGCATCAAAGCTGGCACCCGCCTGGTAGCGGAAACGCTCGCGAACCGATTCCCAAGCGATATCGCTGATGGGCAGGTATACCGGTTTTGTGATCACCAGCGAGGTCGAGATCACTTGAAGCTGGGTGTGTGGTACCTGCAGTGAGAAAAAACTGCGCTTATTGCCAAACAGATCCGGGGTGTGATTGATCTGTGCCGGCTCTGGAATCACCTGAAGTTTGTGGCCCAACAAGGTCTGGCTGTCGTGATCAAGCGGTGTCAGGTAGGCCATGTGCTGAGCGGTTTCGACTGCGGGCAAATAGTCGTACGTCGTTTCATGAGTGATCTGCAGCCTCATGTCGCCCCCAGACTCTGATTGGCCAGACCACTGTGGGTGAAGTAGGTGGTGCTGATGTCATCGGACACCGCATAACTTGCTTGGGTGCATTGGTACAACACGTCCTTGAGCAAGGCGTAACGCGACTCTGGAGAGATCTGGGCCGGATCTTTGCCGGATGCTGGTGTGACCAGGTCGGGCGCTTCATCACACAGCTGTGCCAGACCCCAGGCACCGGGATTGGGTACCTTGCGTGACAGGGCGCAAAGCTGATTGGCCTCGCTACCCGCCAGGCGGGCCAGACGACCACGCAATGTGTGGGCGATCCAGGAAATGGAGCGCGGGTTGTCCCGGTCAATGACCAGCAGATCGACCAGCGCGGCCATGTCCCGGCTTTGCTGAAACTGGGCATGAAAGGTGATGGAGCTGTCAAATAACTCGACCATGGCGTCAAAGCCGCCATCGGTTTCAAGGCTACCGCAGTCAAGGCCTCGCATCAATGCTGAAGACAGAAACCCAAGCCGCTCGATGTGGCGTCCGATGCTGAGCAAGCGCCAACCGTCGTCGCGCGTCATGCGGTCGGTCTGGGCGCCGGTGATGGCCGCCATATGATCGCTGCTGTCCTTGAGGATTTGAAGGGCCTGCAGTGCAGAAAAATCGGCCCGTTGGCGTTGCGCTGCGCAGCGGGAAAACAACTCTTCTTCGCAGCGGATGATGATGCGCCAGTGTTCCTGGGAGAGCCGTTCGCGCACGCTGGAACCTGCCATTTTGAGGGCACGCAAGTAAAAACCCACACTCGTGGCGCCGGTGCTGCTGCCCAAGCTGTCAATCAGGCTGCGCTCGAACACGCGGGGCGCTTGCAGGGCAGAAGGCACACCTGGCAAGACCAGCGTGTTGGCCACCGCCATCTGGCTGAGCCAGGTCAGCAGCGGGGCCGAAGATTGCTCTTCGCCGTGCAGGCATTCGAGTGTCAGGCGCGCCAGCCGGATGGCGTTTTCGGCGCGCTCGGTGTAACGCCCGAGCCAAAACAGGTTTTCGGCAGCGCGGCTGGTGACCAGTCGTTTGCGCTGCATCAGGGATTCGGGTGTCAGGTGCGGCGCGACCAGTGTGGTGTGATCAACAACACCATGCGTCAGTGCCCAGACATCGGCGCTGCTGCCGCCGCGCTGCATCGAGGTGATCTCTTGGCCGGCACTGGCGACACGCGCCAGGCCTCCTGGCAACACGCGCCAGCTGTGGGCGCCGTCAGACACCACAAATACCCGTAACATGGTGGAGCGTGCCAACAGCCTACCCGAAGTGACCGTACCAGCCGAGTCGGGAGCTTGCCAGGTAGGCATTTGGGACAGCGGGGTATAGGCCTGCACCGTGTGTTCTTCGGCTTGCCGGACGATGCGCCCAGCCCATTCGTCGAGCGCACGGGCATTGAGTTTGCCACCCAAGACAGCTTCGAAACTGCCATGGGTGGCGGAGCCGGGATAGGTCGGCTTGATGGCACAGTCAGCCAGGCGTGGCAGCGCCTCTTCCATGGCGCTGCGCTCACCGCACCACCAGGTGGGAAGGGCCGGCAAGCTGAGTTCTTCTCCAAGCAAATGGCGTGACAAGGCAGGCAGGAAGCCCAGCAGGGCAGGTGACTCCAGAAAAGCCGAGCCCGG
>JBEGLK010000313.1:0-2872 GCA_041183605.1 Pseudomonadota bacterium | reverse complement strand
TCAAGGATCAGCACGCCGGGCAGGGTGGTCGGGGTAACGGTGTAGGGCATGGTTTGGTATTTTTGTAGGGTCGATTTCAATCGACCTGGCCGAATGAATTCGGCCCCACAGGGGGCATGTTCAGGCTTGTTTCAAGAGGTTCAGCAAATACTGGCCATAGCCATTTTTGGACAGCGGCGAGGCGAGTTTCTGGATTTGGGCGGCGTCAATCCACTTTTGCGCAAAGGCAATTTCTTCGGGGCAGGCCACTTGCAGGCCCTGGCGTTTTTGCAGGGTGGCAATGAAGCTGGCGGCCTCCAGCAGGCTGTCGTGGGTGCCGGTGTCGAGCCAGGCGTAACCGCGGCCCATGATTTCGACGTTGAGCTGGCCCTGCTCCAGGTAACGTTTGTTGACGTCGGTGATCTCAAGCTCACCGCGTGCCGACGGTTGGATGCTGGCGGCGATGTCGCAGACCTGGTGGTCGTAAAAGTACAGGCCGGTGACGGCGTAATTGCTTTTGGGCTGTTTGGGTTTTTCTTCGATGCTGATGGCGCGTTTGTGGGCATCGAACTCGACCACACCATAACGCTCGGGATCGGTCACATGGTAGGCAAACACGCTGGCACCGCTGGTGTAGGCATTTGCGTTGGCCAGCAGTTTCACGAGGTCGTGGCCGTAAAAAATGTTGTCTCCCAGCACCAGCGCGCTGGGCTGACCGGCCACAAACTCGCGGCCGATGATGAAGGCCTGGGCCAGGCCGTCCGGGCTGGGCTGCACGGCGTAGCCGATGCTCATGCCCCATTGGCTGCCGTCACCGAGCAGTTCGGCAAAACGCGGTGTGTCTTGCGGGGTGGAAATGATCAGCACCTCACGAATCCCGGCGAGCATGAGGGTGCTCAAGGGGTAATAAATCATGGGTTTGTCATACACCGGCATGAGCTGCTTGCTGACCGCCTGGGTGGCCGGGTAGAGCCGGGTGCCCGAGCCACCGGCGAGGATGATGCCTTTGCGTTGTGTCATTTTTATGTTCCCTTGTGATTGATTTTTTTCTGTGTTGGGGTCGCTTTGGCGACCTGGCCGAATGAATTCGGCCCTACAAAATGCAGGCCCCTACAAAGTGTTGATTTTGTATTTGTAGGGTCGAATTCATTCGACCATGAATTTTGCAGGGACTCGTCTTCATTGCTTGCCAAGTACCTCGGTCAACATCCGGTTTACCCCCATCTGCCACGGCGGCAGGGTCAAACCAAACGCGGCTTGGAGCTTGCGGGTGTCCAGACGCGAGTTGAGCGGCCGTTTGGCCGGTGTGGGGAAGGCGCTGGTGGGCACCGGCTTGACCTCGGTCGCCTTGATCTTCAAGTCGGGCTGGATGCGTTGTGCCTGGGTGATGACGTGTTTGGCGTAGTCGAACCAGGTGGTGCTGCCATCGGCGCCAAGGTGGTAAGTGCCGGTCAGGGCATCAAACGCCGCGTTGTGCTGGCGGACCTGGCGGATGGCGTGGGCGGTGATGTCGGCAATCAGCTCGGCCCCGGTGGGGGCGCCCCATTGGTCGTTGATGACGGTGAGTAGCTCGCGCTCCTGCGCCAGGCGCAGCATGGTTTTGGCAAAGTTGCCACCTCGCGCGGCATAAACCCAGCTGGTGCGGAAAATCAGGTGGCGCGGGTTGTTGGCGGCAATCAAGGCTTCGCCTTCGAGCTTGCTGCCGCCGTAAACATTCAGCGGGCCGGTGGCGTCGTCTTCGCTCCAGGGCAACATGCCGCTGCCGTCAAAGACGTAATCGGTGCTGTAGTGCACCAGCCAGGCGCCGAGTTTGGCGGCCTCGGTGGCCAGCACTTCGGGCGCCAGCGCGTTGAGGGTGCGCGCCAGTTCGGGCTCAGCCTCAGCCTTGTCGACCGCCGTGTGGGCGGCCGCGTTGACGATCACATCGGGCCGGACGGCGCGCACGGTGGCGGCCAGATCGTCCAGTTGGCTGATGTCGCCACAGAAATCGGTGCTGTGGCGGTCGAGTGCGATGAGTTCACCCAGAGGCGCCAGGCTGCGCTGCAGCTCCCAGCCGACCTGGCCGTTTTTACCGAGGAGCAGGATTTTCATGCGTATTGCTTTTGTACCCAGTCGCGGTAGGCGCCGCTTTGCACATGGGCGACCCAATCGGGGTGCTCAAGGTACCACTGCACCGTCTTGCGGATGCCGGACTCAAAGGTCTCGGCAGGTTTCCAGCCCAGTTCGCGCTCGAGCTTGCGCGCGTCGATGGCATAACGTCGGTCGTGGCCGGGGCGGTCGGTCACGTAGGTGATTTGCTCTTTGTAGGGCTTGCCGTCGGCGCGCGGGCGCAACTCATCAAGCAGGGCGCAGACGGTGTGCACGATGTCGATATTGGCCTTTTCGTTCCAGCCACCCACGTTGTAAACCTCGCCCAGGCGGCCGGCTTCGAGCACGCGGCGGATGGCGCTGCAGTGGTCTTTGACGTACAACCAGTCGCGGATCTGCTGGCCATCACCATAGACCGGCAGGGCTTTGCCGGCCAACGCGTTGACGATCATCAGCGGGATGAGTTTTTCGGGGAAATGGTAGGGTCCGTAGTTGTTGGAGCAGTTGGTGGTGAGCACCGGCAGGCCGTAGGTGTGGTGCCAGGCACGCACCAGGTGGTCGCTGGCGGCCTTGCTGGCGCTGTAGGGGCTGTTGGGCTCGATGTGGCTGCTCTCGGTAAAGGCCGGGTCGTCCTTTTTGAGCGAGACATACACCTCGTCGGTGGACACATGCAAAAACCTGAACCCGCTCTTTGTCGGAGTGACGCCCCCGTCGCGATGGGTTTCGGGCAGGTTGGACCAGTAGCCGCGCACCGATTCGAGCAGGTTGAAAGTGCCAACGATGTTGGTCTGAATGAAGTCACCGG
>JBEGLK010000312.1:0-3603 GCA_041183605.1 Pseudomonadota bacterium | reverse complement strand
CACCCAGCATCTTTGAGACGGCCAGCAACGTTGGCTACAGCTATAAAAATATGCTGCTACAGGTGACATCGCTATCGCGCGGTTATGTTCAGCCCGAAAGCATGTTGACCCATGAACTGGGCTACTTGGCCACCGTACCGAAATGGGGGGCCACCTTGGATGTGCGCGTGTTCCACGAACAGGCCGGCGGATTTGTACAACGAACACAATATGCGTTGCCCACCGGGATTTCATTGTTGCCATCGAATCCTGTAGATTTCCACAACGGCGATGATTTTTCAATCCGTGGCATTGAGTACCAGCTCAACTGGAAGCCTTGGCATGGTGCCCAATTGGCGTTTAGCCAAGCCTACACACGCAATTCACTTTCAGTAGCATCAAATCTCGATCAGGATTCTTCCTTGTATGCTCCGGTGATCGCCAACACCCTGATTTTTACTCAGAATTTCACTGCCAACACGGCGTTGACCTTAACCCATCAGGAAAGCAGCGCGAGCAATTTGCAAGGTTCAAGCACCGTCACCAGACCCATCAGTCGAACCGACGTGCGTGTGAGCAAGGGCTTGCGCTGGGGTGCAAGAGGCGGGGAAGTGGCGCTAGTCGTGCAAAACCTGGGTCAGCCTTATCTTGACTTTGACTCAAAGTTCGAGTTTCGCAGGCGTGCCTTTGTGACTTTGCGGCTCGACAATTAAGTCGCTGCGGCATGTTGGCTTTGCTCCGTGTGCGAGTACTGATTGTCGGCAGCGATGGCACGTCAGCTTATGCTGAAGGCGCGCAGGCTTTGATCGGCAATCTGACGCAACACGGCGTGGCGCGTTCCGACATCAGGCAGATGGCTGTGTCGGAATGGAACGCAGCCAATGGACAGGTGACGGCACTCAGTCCGCAGGCGATCATTGCCCTTGGAACAGAAGCCAGCATGACCTTGGCACGAGCCAGGCTGAAGTCGCCTGTATTGAGTGCATTGATTCCACGCAGCAGTTTTGAGCGTGTCCTGCGTGAGTCGGGACGCAAGGTTTCGGCCCAGTTCAATGTACTTTATCTGGACCAGCCATTGCAACGTCAACTGTCTCTGATTCGGCAGGCATTGCCGGAGGCCAAACGTGTGGGCGTCTTATTGGGCCCTGATTCCGGGCCGAAAAGCGTCGTTTTGCGGCCGATCGCCAGTACCAATGGCCTGGTCTTGAAGGAAGGTCGAATTGACGCCAATATCTCGTTTTTTTCGACATTGCAATCTGTGCTCGAAAACAGTGACGTGTTGTTGGCACTGGCTGATCCGACGGTTTACAACAGCAACAGCATCCAGAATATTCTGTTGTCCACCATACGCTACAAGGTCCCCATGGTCGCTTTTTCACCAGCCTATGTGCGCGCTGGTGCCATGCTTGCCCTGTACACCACACCCATGCAGGCGGGTGCTCAGTCAGCTCAATGGGCGCTTGGCGTGCTGGACAACCGGGTCTTGCCTGAGTTGCCCATGGAACCTGATGATTTTGAAATAAGCTTCAACGAGCAGGTGGCCCGGGTTCTTGGCTTGTCACTGGATATCAAGGCATTGACTTTGGCATTAAAGCGCCAGGAGCAGTTGCCATGAAAACACCTGATATCAGGGCTCGCATGTTAGTGGCCGCTCTGGTGCCGGTCATGCTGCTCAGTGTGATGTTGTCGGTGGTGTTCCTGAAAGCGCGTTTTGACGACCTGACGCAGGCCTATTTACAGCGCACTCGCTCAGTTTCGCGCCAATTGGCGCTTGCCAGTGAATTTGGTTTGTTTTCTGGCAATCAGCAGCAGCTGCAAGCGCTGGCCCGTGGCGCTTTGCGTGAGCCTGACGTGCGCTGGGTCGCCATTTTGGATCCCGGCGGCCAAACCCTTGTGAGCGCCGGTGAAGCTTGGGCTGAGGTGCTGGCACCCGTGTCAAACTTGGAGACACAGGTGTTTGATGCACAAAGCCTGACCGATGTCTTGACACAACCTGTATATGCCAGTGGCGTCAAACTTGATGATTTGTACGAGGATACGCACAAGCCTGGTCAAGGGCTGGCCGCGCCCCTGGGGCAGGTGACAGTCCAGTTTTCCCGTCAATCGGTCTTGAAGCAACAACGCGACATCCTGCTACTGGGAGGTCTGATCAGCGCCTTGGGTTTGTTGTTCGGCATGGTGCTGGCGATCAGACTCAGTGCCGGCGTGATTCGTCCCATGATGCGGGTATCACACTTGATTGAGCGAATTGGGCATGGTGATTTTGCCGCGGCAGCCGAGGTTCAGGCGGAAACACCAGAAAAAGATCCGCTGCAGGATTTGCAGAAAAATGTGATGCAAATGGCGGAACGTCTGGCCAATGTGCGTCAGAATCTGGAGCATCAGGTCGCTACGGTGACGCAGGCCCTAAGGGAAAAAAAGGAAGAGGCGGAATTGGCCACCCAGGCCAAATCAAGGTTCCTGGCAGCGGCCAGTCATGATTTGCGTCAACCCGTCCATGCCTTGGGCATGTTTGTTGCTCGCTTGACACAGTTGCAGCATGATGGGCAAACCCGTCTGTTGGTTGACAATGTGGAGGCTTCAGTTCGCGCCATGCAAAACCTGTTGGATGGCCTGCTCGATCTCTCGCGGCTGGAATCAAAAGCCGTACAAATCAAATTTGAAAAATTTCCGCTGATGGAGTTGTTCGATCGCGTGGCGCAGGATTTGGCGCCTGTGGCGATGGACAAAGGTTTGCAGTTCAGGATTCGGCCTACCCGAGTCTGGGTTCGGAGTGATCCAGCCTTGCTGTACAGCGTGTTGCTGAACCTGCTGGGAAACGCTGTGCGGTATACCGACAAGGGCGGGGTGTTATTGGCCTGCCGGCAAAGTGAAAACGACTCACAGGTCAGTATCGAGGTCTGGGACAGTGGTGTTGGCATTGCGCCTGAACATCAGGAAGCTGTTTTCAACGAGTTTTATCAGGTGGACAACCCTGCACGGCAGCGCAGCCAGGGCTTGGGGCTGGGACTGTATATCGTGCAGCGCAGCTGCCAGTTATTGACACATCCTGTGCAGCTTTCATCGCGTTTAGGGATCGGTACACGTTTTCGCGTCAAAGTGCCCAAAGTGGCCGTTGGCCTGACCTCGAGTACGATCGACGCGGTTGAAGCGCCTCAGTCAAAACAAAGTTTGCAAGGCACCGTGCTGGTGATTGAAGACGACGAACTGGTACGCCAAGCCCTTGTGAGCCTGTTGCAAAGTTGGGGCATGACGGTGGCCGAGGCCAACGATCTGAAAAGCGCTGAAAATTTGATTCAACGCGGTGTGTTGCCTTGCCTGATCATCAGTGACTACCGACTGAATGACGCGTTGAACGGGATTCTCGTGGTGACACGCCTGCGCCAGCAACTGGCCTATCCGGTGCCCGCCTGCCTGGTCAGTGGGGACACTGATCCGGTCTTGATCGAGGCGGCCCAGCAGGCGCAACTGACTTTGCTGCACAAGCCGGTTCGACCGGCCAAGTTACGCAATTTGTTGCGTCATCTGCTGACCGATCAGCGCGAGCCCGAGGTCGAGGTCTGGTCATAACCCCAGCGCTTGGCCTCCAGCGCAGCCTGGGTGCGGGTACTGACACCAAAAATG
>JBEGLK010000311.1:0-2894 GCA_041183605.1 Pseudomonadota bacterium | reverse complement strand
GCCCATGCAGCAAGCGGCACAGCAGCTGATTGGCGAGCATGACTTCACCTCGTTTCGCGCCAGTGCCTGCCAGGCGTTGTCGCCGGTGAAGAACCTGCTGCGCATCGACATCTCCCGCCGCGGCGCTTACTGGCGTTTTGAGTTTGAGGCCAATGCGTTTCTGCACCACATGATTCGCAACATCATGGGGTGCCTGCTTTATATTGGCGAGCAACGCCAGCCAGTGGAATGGATCCAGCAGGTCTTGCTGGCGCGCGACCGGGACGCCGCTGCGCCCACGTTTTCACCCGACGGCCTGTATTTCTTGGGGCCCCGTTATGACCCACAATGGGGTTTGCCGGAAGACTCACCACTGCTCGATGGACTGCCATGACCCAGATTAACGCGCAGGCCCTGCCTGCTCTGCACCGCACCCGGATCAAGATCTGTGGCTTCACGCGCGAAGCCGACGTGGACGCGGCGGTGGCGGCCGGCGTCGACGCCCTGGGTTTTGTGCTTTATGAAAAAAGCCCGCGTTTTGTCACTGCCTCGCGCGCGGCCGAACTGGCCAACCGGCTGCCGCCTTTTGTCACGCCGGTGCTGCTGTTTGTCAACGCAGATGCTGACCAAGTGAGTGTGGCCTGTAACCAGGTGCCGGGTGCCATCATCCAATTTCATGGTGATGAAACGCCACAAGCCTGCCAGGCTGCCAGCGCCCTGGCGCGACGCCCCTATTTGCGTGCCGCGCGAATTCCCCTGGGCGAAGCGGGCAGCGGCTTTGATCTCTTAAAATTTGCCCAAGATTATTCACAGGCCCAAGGTATCCTGCTCGACGCGCAAGTGGACGGGTATGGCGGCGGCGGGCACACATTCAATTGGTCACTGCTTCCTCCAAACGTCAACGCTCACCTCGTCTTGAGTGGTGGGCTGAACGCTGCCAACGTGATCGATGGCATTTTGCAGCTGCAGCCACGCTGCAAAACGCTGTCGGTTGACATCAGCTCCGGCGTCGAGGTGCCTGGCCAAAAAGGCATCAAGGACCCCACCCGAATCCGCGAGTTTGTTGCCGCCGTCCGTCAGGCAGACCTTCAACTCAATTTAGCCAAGCGATAACCCATGTTTACTTACCAGCAACCCGACCCGCGTGGTCACTTTGGCATCTATGGCGGCAGTTTTGCCTCCGAGACGCTCACCCATGCCATCAACGAGCTCAAGACGGCTTATGCCAAGTACCAGTTCGACCCTGAATTCGTGGCTGAATTCAACTACGAGCTGGCGCATTTTGTCGGTCGCCCGAGTCCGGTGTACCACGCGGCACGCACCAGCCGAGAAATGGGCGGCGCCCAGATTTTTCTCAAGCGTGAAGACCTGAACCACACCGGCGCTCACAAGATCAACAATACCATTGGCCAGGCCATGTTGGCCCGCCGCATGGGCAAGAAACGCATCATTGCCGAAACCGGCGCTGGCCAGCACGGCGTGGCCACAGCCACCATTTGTGCCCGTTACGGCATGGAATGTGTGGTCTACATGGGCAGTGAAGACGTCAAGCGCCAAAGCCCCAATGTTTACCGCATGAAGCTGCTCGGCGCCACCGTGGTGCCGGTCACCAGCGGCAGTTGCACCCTGAAAGACGCGCTCAACGAGGCCATGCGCGACTGGGTGGCCAATGTCGACAACACCTTCTACATCATCGGCACCGTGGCCGGCCCCCACCCCTACCCGATGATGGTGCGCGATTTCCAGAGCGTCATCGGCAAGGAATGTGTGGTGCAGATGCCCGAGATGCTCCAGGCTGCAGGTTGCAAGACCGAGCAGCCCGATGCCGTGGTGGCCTGCGTTGGCGGAGGCAGCAATGCCATGGGCATTTTCCACCCCTACATCGCCCACGAAGCCACGCAACTGATTGGTGTCGAGGCGGCTGGTGAGGGCATGGACAGCGGCAAACACTCGGCCTCCATACAGCGCGGCAGCCCGGGTGTGTTGCACGGCAACCGCACCTATGTGCTGCAGGACGACAACGGCCAGGTCACCGAAACCCACAGCATCAGCGCCGGGCTCGACTACCCTGGCGTTGGCCCGGAGCACGCCTACCTGAACGACATCGGTCGTGCCCAATACGTCGGCATCACCGACACCGAGGCGCTGGAAGCCTTTCATTACCTGTGTCGCACCGAGGGCATCATCCCGGCGCTGGAATCCAGCCACGCGCTGGCCTACGCCATGAAACTGGCCAAGACCATGCGCCCCGACCAGTCGATCCTGGTGAATCTGTCCGGCCGTGGCGACAAGGACATCGGCACCGTGGCCGACCTCAGCCGCGCCGATTTCTATTGCCGTCCGAGTTGCCAGGGGCAGTCGGTCAAGGGCGGCCTGGCCGCTGACGAAGCCATTGTGAAAGTTGTCAAATGAGCCGCATCGCCGCCACGTTCACTCAACTCAAAGCCCAGGGCCGCAAGGCGCTGATTCCGTTTGTCACCGCGGGGTTCCCGTTTGCCGACATCACGCCCGAGCTCATGCACGCCATGGTCGCCGGCGGCGCTGACGTGATCGAGCTCGGGGTGCCGTTTTCTGACCCCAGCGCCGATGGCCCGGTGATCCAGAAAGCCGGTGACAAGGCGCTGGCTGCGGGCATCGGCCTGGTGCAGGTGCTGGCCATGGTGCGTGAATTCCGCCTGAAAGACGACAACACACCGGTGGTGCTCATGGGTTACGCCAACCCGGTCGAGCGCTACAACCAGAAACACAAAGCAGCCAATGCCGGCACCAGCGCGTTTGTCCAGGACGCGGTCACGGCCGGGGTTGATGGCGTGCTCATTGTTGACTACCCGCCCGAAGAATGCGAAGACTTTGCAGCCGAACTCAAGGCCAACGGCATGGACCTGATCTTTTTGCTGGCGCCCACGTCAACCGAT
>JBEGLK010000310.1:0-3250 GCA_041183605.1 Pseudomonadota bacterium | reverse complement strand
CTTCACCGACCAAGGCTTGTACGGGCTGGGCGATGCCACCTTGAATGGCCGTGAGCTCGCGGTCAAGGCCTATCTTGAAGAGCATGTTGTTCCCTGTCTGATTGGTCGTGATCCGCGCAATATCGAAGACATCTGGCAATACCTCTACCGCGGTGCTTATTGGCGCCGCGGGCCGGTCACGATGACAGCCATTGCCGGTATCGACATGGCGCTGTGGGACATCAAGGGCAAACTTGCGGGCATGCCCGTTTACCAATTGCTGGGTGGCAAGAGCCGTAACGGTGTCATGGTTTATGGCCACGCCAACGGGCGCGACCATGAAGAACTTGCGGGCATGCCCGTTTACCAATTGCTGGGTGGCAAGAGCCGTAACGGTGTCATGGTTTATGGCCACGCCAACGGGCGCGACCATGAAGAAGCCGTCGATGCGGTTCACAAACACATCGAAGAAGGCTTCAAGGCCATTCGTGTGCAATCCGGTGTTCCCGGGCTGGCCAAGACCTATGGTGTTGGCAAGGGCAAAGGCTTTTATGAGCCGGCCGAAAAAGGTTTGCCGCCTGAGGAACCGTGGGATACATCCCTGTATCTGCGCCATACCCCCGAGCTGTTTCGCAAGGTGCGCGAGGCGGTTGGCTTCGATTACCACCTGCTGCACGATGCACACCATCGCCTGACCCCCATTGAGGCCGGGCGGCTGGGCAAGGACCTTGAGCCCTACCGCATGTTTTGGGTTGAAGATGCCACACCGGCAGAAAACCAGGATGCTTTCCGCCTGATTCGCCAGCACACCACCACCCCGCTGGCGGTGGGTGAAATTTTCAACTCCATCTGGGATTGCAAGGACCTGATCAGTGAGCAACTGGTCGACTACATCCGTTCAACCATCGTGCACGCCGGCGGCATCACCCATGTGCGGCGCATCGCCGACTTTGCAGCGATGTACCAGGTGCGCACCGGCTTCCATGGTGCCACCGACCTGTCACCCGTTTGTATGGCCGCTGCCGTCAATTTTGGCCTTTGGGTGCCCAACTTTGGCATCCAGGAGTTGATGCCGCACACACCACTCACCGACGAGGTTTTCCCGCACAACTACCGTTATGAAGACGGCTATTTGGTAATGGACGAGGTGCCCGGTCTGGGCGTCGACATCAACGAAGAGCTGGCTGCGAAATACCCTTACGAACGTGCCTACTTGCCCGTCGCGCGCTTGCGTGATGGCTCCATGTGGAATTGGTAACACCCTAAATGCCCGTCAGTCCCACCAGCATTCCCGTCGATGACGGCGTGTGGGCCGAGGGCAAGTCACTTTGAACCAAAGGAATTGATATGCAAACACGCGCATGTGTACTTCACGCCCAGGAAGATGTCCGAATTGAAACTTATGAGATCGGTGAGATGGGCCCGCAGCAGGTTCTGGTGCGCATCGGCGCTGGAGGCATCTGCGGCTCCGACATCCACTACTACTGGGAGGGCGGCATCGGCACCATCCGCGTCTCCGAGCCGATCGTCATGGGCCATGAAGTGGCCGGTACTGTCGAGGCAGTCGGCGCCAACGTCACCCGTGTGCGCCCCGGCGACCGTATTGCCGTCTGCCCGAGCCGCCCCTGTGGCAAGTGCAAATTCTGCCTGGACGGCGAGCAGCAGCATTGCCTGGAGATGCAGTTCTTCGGCAGCGCCATGCGCAAGCCGCATTCCCACGGTGGCTTTCGCGACCGCCTGATTGCCGAGGAATACCAGTGTGAACCCATGGGTGACATGGTGTCGCTGGGCGAAGCCGCCTGCACTGAGCCGCTGGCAGTGGGTGTGCATGCCGTCAATCAGGCCGGCAACCTGGTCGGCAAACGTGTGTTGGTGACCGGTGCCGGGCCAATCGGGGCCTTGCTGATTGGCGCCGTGCGGGCGGCTGGCGCCCGGGAAATTGTGGCCATGGACATCTCGGCTGCCCCGCTCAAGACGGCTCTGGCCATGGGTGCCCAGGTGGCCATCAATGCGGCACTGGAGCCCGATCGCCTGATGGCTGACTACTCGGCCAACAAGGGTTATTTCGACGTGGTGTTCGAATGCACCGGCGTTGGCGCCGTGCTCAAGCAGGCCTTCCCGGTGATCCGCCCGCGTGGCACGATTGTCCAGGTCGGCGTGAACCTGAGCGCGGACATTCCGGTCAATGCGCTGGTTGGCAAGGAGATCAAGCTGGTGGGCTCGCACCGTTTTCACCACGAATACGCGGTGGCGGCGAGCCTGATCCGTGAGCGGCGCATCGACGTCAGGCCAGTGATTACCAAAACGCTGCCGATGGAACAGGTCGCTGAGGCCTTGACGATTGCCCGCGACCGGTCAACGCAAATGAAGGTGCAATTGAGCTTTGCTGATTGACCAGACGCAACCCATGCAACTCAGCAACAAGAATCTGAAGCAACTGCCTGCTGGCGTTCTGCGCCCCGCGTATGAGCGCAGCCAGGTGGTACCCGCCATCGTGCACCTGGGTGTGGGCGCCTTTCACCGCGCGCACCAGGCGGTCATGACCGAGGCCGTGCTGGCCTCGGGCGACCTGGGCTGGGGCATTGTGGGTGCTGGCCTGATGACCACCGGCACCAAAGACGCCCTGGCACCCCAGGACGGGCTGTACACACTGGTCATCCGCTCTGAAGGGGCAGAACAACTGCAAGTGGTGGGCGCCATCACCGAACTGCTGGGCGGCGCGGGTGACCTCGCGCAGGTACTGGCGCGCATGTGCGACGCCCGCACCCGCATCGTCAGCCTCACCGTCACCGAAAAAGGCTACTACCTGGACCCGGCCAGCGGCAAACTGCAATTGCAGGCCCCGGCCATCCAGGCCGATCTGGCAACGCCAGAGGCACCCCGCACCATTCTGGGCCTGATCGTGCAGGCACTTAAAGTTCGCAAGGCGCAGGCCATCGCACCATTCACGGTACTCAGCTGTGACAACCTGCCCAGCAACGGCAAGACCGCCAAAGCCGCGGTACTGGCCTTTGCGCGCGAACTCGATGCCACACTCGCCAGCTGGATCGAGGCCAATGTCAGCTTCCCCTGCTCCATGGTGGACCGCATCACGCCCGCCACCACCGATGCGGACCGGGCCTATGTCAATGACCAGCTCGGCATGCAGGATGCCTGGCCGATCGTTACCGAGGGTTTTGTGCAATGGGTGATCGAAGACGACTTCACCATGGGCCGGCCTGACTGGACCCTGGGTGGCGCGGTCTTCTCCAACGAAATCGAAGCCTGGGAA
>JBEGLK010000309.1:0-2927 GCA_041183605.1 Pseudomonadota bacterium | reverse complement strand
CAGCGGGAACTTGGCCTTGCCCACGGCGGGGGAGGTTTCGTGCCAGACCTTGTGCGAGAAGTGGGTGTCGGTGGTCACCACATAGACTTCAGCGCCGACCTTCTGGAATTCGGCGTAGTTGTCAGCCGCATCTTCCACTTCGGTGGGGCAGTTGAAAGTGAAGGCCGCCGGCATGAAAATCACGACAGACCACTTGCCCTTCATGCTTTCGTTGCTGACTTCAACGAACTTGCCGTTGTGGAAGGCCTGGGTTTTGAAAGGCTGAACTTGTGTGTTGATCAATGACATGGAAAACTCCTTGGAGGGTTGAAAAATAGGTCGGTGGTGATCCGATGGGGTGAATCATAGTTCACTACTATCGATTTCATGATGCATTATTCTTAAGCTATCAATAGCCAAATTTAATGACGCCAGCAATCAACCGCTATCGACCCGTCGCAAAACACCCGGCTTATCATCAACACTCGCGACTGACACCCTAACTGATGCCCTGACACTGTCAACCATGCTGTTTTTACTCTCCCCTGCCAAATCGCTCGACTTCGAGACCTCCGCCGGTGGCGCCCCCCACACCCTGCCGCTGTTTGTGCCCCAAGCGCAGGAGTTGATTGAACTGTTGCGCCAGAAGTCACCGCAGGAGATTGCCAGCCTGATGAGCTTGAGCGACAGTTTGGCGGGTTTGAACGTGGCCCGTTATCAGGCCTGGCGCCCCAAATTCAGCGCCAAAAATGCCAAACAGGCGGTATTGGCCTTCAACGGTGATGTTTACGACGGGCTCGATGCCAAGACACTGTCAGCCGATGACCTTGCCTGGGCGCAGCAGCATGTGTGTATTTTGAGCGGTTTGTACGGCGTGTTGCGACCGCTGGACTACATGCAGCCCTACCGGCTGGAGATGGGAACCAAGCTGCCCAACCCGGGCGGCAAGGACCTCTACCAGTTCTGGGGCAGCCGCATATCGGACTACCTCAACACCCGGCTGCGGCGCGACGCCACCCCGGTCGTCATCAACCTGGCCAGCCAGGAGTACTTCAAGGCGGTGGACCAGAAAACGCTCAAGGCACAGGTGGTGGACTGCGTGTTTGAGGATTTCAAGGACGGCAAGTACAAGATCATCAGTTTTTATGCCAAACGGGCGCGTGGCCTGATGGCGCGTTTTGCGGCCACACGGCGCCTGAGCCTGCCGGAACAGCTCAAACTGTTTGACCTTGACGGTTATGCCTTTGAGCCCAGCCAGTCCAGCGCCGATCGCATGGTATTTCGTCGTCGACAGGAGGCTACATGAACACACCCGAACAATCCATGCTGGGCCAGGCGACCGTTTATTCGGATCACTACGACGCCGCGCTGCTGTTTCCGATACCGAGGGCGCCGCAACGCGCCGAGCTGGGCCTGGGCGCACCCCTGCCTTTCCTGGGTGCCGATCTGTGGACCGCGTTCGAGCTGAGCTGGCTTAACCCGCGCGGCAAGCCGCAAGTGGCGCTGGCACACATCACTGTGCCCTGCGAGTCGGTCAACATCATCGAGAGCAAGTCACTCAAGCTCTATCTGGGCAGCTTCAACAACACCCGGTTTGCCGATGCCGAAGAAGTGGCGGCCCGCCTGCGCGCCGACCTGACGGAAGCGGCCTGGCGCGGTGTCGTGGTGCAAGCCAGCGTGGGCATCAGACTGGTGCCCGCCGATCTGTTTGACCGCGAACCGATCGAGGAACTGGACGGCTTGAGCCTGGACCGGCTGGATCTGGACTGTGACCGCTACACACCGGCGCCCGATTTGCTGAGCGCGATGACTGATGAGGCCCCGGTGTCCGAGGTGCTGACCAGCAATTTGTTGCGCAGCAACTGCCCGGTCACCGGCCAGCCCGACTGGGGCAGTGTGCAGATCAGCTACTTTGGTCCGCAAATCGACCAGGCCGGTCTGCTGCGCTACATCATCAGCTTTCGCAACCACCAGGGTTTTCACGAGCATTGTGTCGAACGCATGTTCATGGACATCCAGGCCCGCTGCAAGCCGCACAAACTCAGCGTTTATGCCCGTTACACGCGCCGCGGTGGCCTTGACATCAACCCTTTTCGCACCAGTTACCCGCAAGCCTTGCCGCCCAATCGACGCAACGCGCGGCAGTAGCCAAAAGCCGTGGCGTACCGCAATAATGGCGTCATGAAATTACCCGCCTTCCTGAAGCAACATGCCGCACGCATCAGTCTTGGCTTTGCGATCGTGCTTCTGGTGCTGCTCCATGCGGCAGGCGTGGTGCCACTCGACTTTGCGCAACGGCTTGAAAACTACACCTATGACCAGCGCCTGCAGTGGACCATGCCGGGCACAGTCGACCCGCGTATTGTGATTGTGGACATCGACGAGAGAAGCCTGCAGGAACTAGGCCACTGGCCCTGGCCACGCCATCAGATCGCGCGCATGATGGATCTGCTGTTTGACAAATACCAGATCGAGGTGCTTGGTTTTGACGTGTTGTTTGCCGAGCCCGATGAGAGCTCGGGGCTGGGTCAACTGGAGCAACTGGCGCACACAGACTTGAAAGACAACCGGCCCTTCACGCAAGCGCTTGCCCGATTGCGCCCGTCCTTGCGTTATGACCAGATTTTTGCTGACAGCCTCAAAAACAGGCGTGTTGCCCTGGGTTATTACTTTCGCCATGACGGCCAGGATGACAGCCGGGTAGGTAGCCTGCCCGCTCCGGCCCTGCCGGCCGGCAGCTTTGATGTGGCTCAGGTGGGCGCGGTCCAGGCGACCGGCTACGCAGCGAACCTGGCTGTCCTGCAACAGGCCGCCGCCAGTGGCGGTTTTTTCAATGCCAGTCCGCTGGTGGATGCCGACGGTGTGTTGCGGCGTATCTCGATGCTGCAAATGCTCGACGGGCAACTGCATGAAACATTGAGCCTGGCCATGATGCGACTGGTCATGGG
>JBEGLK010000308.1:0-2930 GCA_041183605.1 Pseudomonadota bacterium | reverse complement strand
GTATTGCTTGGCGGTGTAGACGTTAGCGCTGGCAATGAGCTGGTTGACCTCGTCCCAGGTGCTGCGCACAAAGCCGCCCAGCCCGCGCTGCTGCTGCCACTCGCGACGGGCGTCTTCGTTTTGCACGATGCTGGTCCAGGCGTCTACCGGGCTCTTGGCCACGGCCAGCGCAGCGCGCCAGTGCTGAAGTAAACGGGCGCGGATCATCGGGTACTTGACGCGGTTGGCGCTGTACAAATACCAAGAATAAGAAGCGCCTCGCGCACAGCCACGCGGCTCGTGGTTGGGCAAATCTGCGCGAGTGCGCGGGTAATCGGTCTGCTGGGTTTCCCAGGTGACAATGCCGCCCTTGACATAGATTTTCCACGAGCACGAGCCGGTGCAGTTTACGCCGTGCGTGCTGCGTACGATTTTGTCGTGGGCCCAGCGGTCGCGGTAGGCATCCTCCCAAGTGCGGTCTTCGCCGGTGGTGACACCGTGCCTGCCCGAGAAGGGCTCCTTAGGGTTTGTGAAGTAATTCAGTCGGTCTAGAAAATGGCTCATCTTTTTCTCCAATTCAGCGGGACTGGATCAGCCCCGTTTGTAAACAGTATTCAGGTGGTGTCAGGGGTTACGGATCTCTGCACCGGCGCGCAGGTAAAACCACCAGTTAAGTAAGAGACACAGTGCGTAAAACACTGCAAAGCCGTACATCGCCACCTCGGGCGAGCCTGCCTTGATCTGCTGGCCAATCACCACGGGCGCAATGAAAGCGCCGTACGCAGCCACAGCCGATGTCCAGCCCAGCACGGGGCCGGCTTGTTGGCGGTCAAAGATCACAGCAATGCTGCGGAAGGTCGAGCCGTTGCCAATGCCGCTTGCTGTGAACAGCAAAACAAACAGCAGCATGAACATCAAAAAGTACTGCTCGGGCGTAGCTGACTGGTAGGCAAGCCACATGACATAACCCACCGCACCTGAAGCAAACACCATCACCGCCGAAATGCATTGCGTGACGATAGAGCCGCCGGTTTTGTCCGACAGCCAGCCACCAATAGGTCGCACCAACGCGCCCACAAAGGGTCCGATCCAGGCGTAGGTCAGGGCCGAAGGCGCGTTGGGGTTTTTGAGCGTGTGCTGCAACACGCCGCTGGCATCAGGTACATGGCTGATGCCAAAGATCACCGTGATTGACAAAGGCAAGGCCATCGAAAAGCCAATGAAACTCCCGAAAGTGACGATGTAGAGCATCGTCATGGCCCAGGTGTGCTTGTTCTTGAAGATCGAGAACTGGGCGGCGATGTTGTCCTTCATGGTGCCAAAGGCGGTGAGCTTCATCACCATCAAAGTGCTCACGATGATGAGCGGCATGGCCAGCCACATGTTGAGCACGCCCAGGCCGCTGGGTGCAGGCAGGTACAAATACAAGCCAAGACCTGCGGGCACAAATGACAAGGTGTACAGCCAGATGATTTTCAAAAAGGCGGGGATGGTGCCGCCGATGTTAGGAGAGACGGTGGTCAGGTTGTTCATGCCAAAAAAGCAGATCACTGACAAAGGCGCCAGCGACAGTACCCAGGCAAAGCCCGCGTTTTGTATCCAGGTGGGCGTTCCTGCGGCGATCTTGCCGAAAATCCACCCGCTGTCTTTGACCAGCGTCGTGGGCTCTCCTCCCAAGCCGCCAAACAGGCTCACGGTCATGACCAGCGGAATGACGATCTGCATGGTCGTCACGCCAAAGTTGCCCAACCCTGCATTAAGGCCCAGCGCCGTGCCTTGCAAGCGCTTTGGGAAAAAGGTGCCAATATTGGACATGGAGCTGGCGAAGTTGCCGCCGCCTACGCCCGACCACAAGGCCATGAGCTGGAACACCCACAAGGGCCACTCAGGGTGTTGCAAGGCGATCCCCGTGCCTATGGCCGGGGCCAGCAACATGGCGGTCGTCAAGAAAATGGTGTTGCGCCCACCGGACAAGCGAATCAAAAACGAAGCGGGAATGCGCATGGTCGCGCCCGCTAGGCCCGAGATGGCTGTCAGGCTGAACAGTTCGGCCTGGCTGAACGGGAAGCCCAGGTTGAGCATCTGCACGGTGATGATGCCCCACATGCCCCAGATGGCGAAGCCGCACAAAAGCGCAGGTACCGAGATCCAAAGGTTGCGGTAAGCGATGCGCTTGCCGGTTGTTTCCCAGAATTTTTCGTCTTCGGGACGCCAGTCGCCAATGTCGGTCGAGCTGCCTTCAGTTTGTTTGGAAGAATTGTTCATTTTGATTCCTTCAGAATGGTTCAGGTGCGCTGATCGGCTGGTGCAGCAATCACTGCGCTTGACCCCATGACGTCGGTCTGGCGCACTTCGGTCCAGTACATCCAGATGAGCGAGACCCAAACCACGCCGTACATCAGCATGAAGGCGCTGCTGCGTACGCCGGTCAGGTCCACCAACGCACCAAACAGGATGGGTAAGACAAAACCGCCCAGACCACCGGCCAGCCCCACGATGCCGCTGATGGCACCGATGTTGCCGGGGTAGTCGTTGGCGATGTACTTGAAGACACTTGCTTTGCCAAAGGCCCAAGCGATGCCCAAGATGAACATCAAACCAGTGAAGGCGTATACGTTCAGTCCGATCACAAAAGTTTTGGGACCAGTCACGGTTGCGATGGTGAATTCGGTTTGGGGGTAAGACAGAAGGAACAGGCAGATCCAACTGACCCACAGCACCCACCAGGTGACGTTGTGCGCGCCGTATTTATCGCTTAGCACGCCGCCCACCGCGCGCAACACGCCACCGGGCAGCGAGAAGCAAGCCGCCAGCAAAGCGGCTAAACGGATGTCTAGGCCGTATTCGCCGATGTAATATTGCACCATCCACAATGCCAGGGCGACATAACCACCAAACACGATGCTGTAATACTGACAGTACTTGAGCACGCGGGGGTCTTTGAGCGCCTT
>JBEGLK010000307.1:0-2949 GCA_041183605.1 Pseudomonadota bacterium | reverse complement strand
GTAGAGAGGAAACTGGATGTCAAACAGTGTCATCAAAGGACCATCGAGCATCACCGGGATGCGGTAATCCACCGAACTGCGGCCCCAGACCAGTTGCACCCCTTCAAGAACGAGATAACTCAAACCAAAGGTGATGAGCAACTCGGCCACATGGCCAAACCTGTGCACGCGGCGCAGCATGAAGCACTCAAACAGGGCGCCCAAACCACCAACCATCAGCGGAGCCAGCACCAGAGCCAGCCAGAAGCCCACCCATTCGGTCAGGCTGAAAGCGAAATATGCACCGAGCATGTAAAACGAGGCGTGCGCAAAGTTGAGCACCCCCATCATGCTGAAAATCAGGGTCAGACCCGAGCTCAGCAAAAACAGCAGCAGCCCGTAGCTGATGCCGTTGAGGAGTGAAACGGTGAAAAAAGACATGCGAAATTTAGATGCGCGTTACCTGTAGGGCGGACTTCAGTCCGCCATGGACGACTAAAGTCGCCCCTACAGCAACCCTACAAAAGACATGGTCGACTCAGCGCAAATCGGGCAATTGGTAGTCCTTGAGGACCTCCCGCAACTTGCTTTTTTGCATTTTGCCGGTGGCGCCCAGCGGGATATTGTCGAGAAACACCACGTCGTCCGGAATCTGCCATTTGGCCGCCTTGCCCTCGTAAAACTTGAGTAATTCTTCGCGCGACACCTCGGCTCCGGGTTTTTTGACCACCGCAACAATCGGACGCTCGTCCCACTTGGGGTGCTTCATGCCGATACACGCTGCCATGGCAATCGCCGGGTGCGCGACCGCAATATTCTCGATGTCAATTGAGCTGATCCACTCCCCCCCTGACTTGATCACATCCTTGCTGCGGTCGGTGATCTGCATGTAACCGTCGGCATCGATGGTGGCCACGTCACCCGTGGGAAACCAGCCATCCACCAGCGGCCGCACCGGGGTGGCATCACCGACCCCCTGAAAATACTCCCGTATCACCCAGGGGCCCTTGACCAGCAGATCGCCATAAGTATGGCCGTCCCAGGGCAGTTCCTTGCCTTCGCCATCAACGATCTTCATGTCGACGCCAAAAATGGCCCGCCCCTGTTTCAGGCGCACCTTCATTTTGTCTTCGTCCGGCAAGCTGAGGTGTTTGTTCTTGAGCGTGCAGAGTGTGCCCAGCGGGCTGGTCTCGGTCATACCCCAGGCGTGCAGCACCTCCACGCCGTATTTGTCGTGAAAAGCATTGATCATGGCAGGTGGGCAAGCCGAACCACCAATCACGGTACGCTTGAGGCTGCTGAAATGCAGGCCATTGGGCTCCATGTGACCGAGCAACATTTGCCAGATGGTGGGCACGCCTGCGGCGTAGGTCACCTGCTCCTGCTCGATCAGTTCATAGATCGACTTGCCGTCCATGCCGGGGCCTGGAAACACCAACTTGGCACCAGTCATCGCCGCCGAGTAGGGAATACCCCAGGCGTTGACATGGAACATGGGCACCACGGGCAGGATCGCATCAGACGCAGAGATACACATCACATCGGGCAGCGCCGCCGCGTAGGCGTGCAAGACTGTGGAGCGGTGGCTGTACAAAACCGCCTTGGGGTTGCCCGTGGTGCCGCTGGTGTAACACATGCTCGATGCGGTGTTTTCGTCGAGTTCGGGCCAGTTGTAGTCGCCAGAGCGCACAGCGAGCAAGCTCTCATAACTGAGCAGGCCAGGAATACCTGAATCAGTCGGCAACCTGTCGGCATCACACAGCGCCACCCAGTGTTTGACACTGGTGCATTTTGCGTGGATGGCTTTGACAATCGGCAAAAACGTCATGTCAAAACAGACCATCTGGTCCTGCGCATGGTGCATCACCCAGGCAATCTGATCGGGATGCATGCGCGGGTTGATGGTGTGCAGCACACGTCCGGAGCCGCTCACACCAAAATACATTTCCAGATGCCGGTACCCGTTCCAGGCAATCGAAGCCACACGTTCACCCGCTTGCAAAGCGAGCGCGTCAAGCGCCTCAGCCAGCTGGCGTGAACGCCGAGCCGCGTCTTTGTAGGTGTATCGGTGGATATTACCTTCGACGCGGCGCGACACGATTTCACCTTCGCCGTGGTGTCGCGCAGCAAACTCGATCAATGATGAGATTGTGAGTTGTTGGCTTTGCATCAGTCCCAGCATGATTGTCTCCTTGTACGTCATGTCACGGATGGCATCGTACTGCCAAACCAGCCATCAGCCCGCTTTGGTCAGCAAGGCAAAAAATTGCCGGTCTTCCTTCAGGATATGGCCTGCGACCAGTTCGGCGACCAGGAATTTGGTCAATTTCCCTTCAGCACCGGTCTCATCGTTCGCCTCATGCAATTGCTGATGCAGCGTCCTGGCACGAGACAACAGCATCCGGTGCTGCTCCGAGTGGTTGATCAGATCAGGATACCCGAGTTCGCGCAAAACGACCTCCTCACGCGCAAAATGTTCCTGTGTGTGCTGGAAAAGTGCGTCGTACGCGGCTTCAAATGCCTGGGGATCCTGATGTCGCAAAACCACCTTGTCGAGCAGCGTGTTGGCCAGTCTGAACAAGGTTTCATGTTCTTCATCAAGGGCCATATTTCCGCTTTTGAAGGCATCTCTCCAGCGCAGGTGGACAAAAGATGCCTCGGGTTCTGGTTCTGGAATGGACTCATCGACCGGCGGCAGGCAAAGAATGACGGCATTACGGCCACTTTTTTTTGCCTGGTACATGGCCTCGTCACCCATGCGCAGAAGGTCCTGCTCAGTCGAGCCATGATCCGGGTACAAAGCCACACCGATACTCGAAGAAATACTCAACACCAAGCCCTGGTCGGTGACAAACTCCTGGGCCAGCGCCTGGCGGATTTTTTCGGCCACCAGCATGGCAGCCTCCCGATTTGGCAAATCAGGCAATAACACAACAAACTCGTCACCCCCCAGGCGCGCCGCGGTGTCGG
>JBEGLK010000306.1:0-4565 GCA_041183605.1 Pseudomonadota bacterium | reverse complement strand
GTTACCTGCTACGCCCAACAGCGTATGGTGCGACTCTATAATTGCATCCATTCCGAGGAGCGTTGCAGCTCACACCGAGGGTGGCAACCCAGGTGCTGAGTGAGGCTCGGAACCCGCCGCGGCACACGCCCGGCGTTTCACAACGGCGCTCACCCACTGCATGTGAGGTGAGATTTTTCCCTTGATGGCAGTGGTTTGAATCTAAATTTCTGGAGTGAACCATGAGCGCTGCATCAAAAACCGTCAAACCCAACGATTTCATCATTGCCGACATCGGCCAAAGCACAACCGCTCAAGGGTGCGCGTATCACCGGTAGCCTGCACATGACGATCCAGACTGCCGTACTGGTCGAAACCCTGCAAGCGCTGGGTGCCGAGGTGCGTTGGGCCTCATGCAATATTTTTTCAACCCAGGACCACGCGGCCGCTGCCTTGGTAGCAAGGGGCACGCCGGTGTTTGCCTACAAAGGTGAGTCCTTGACGGATTACTGGGATTACACCCACCGCATTTTTGAATTCGGCGGCAAGAAAGGCACCGCGGCCGAAGGCCCGAACATGATCCTCGACGACGGTGGTGATGCCACCTTGTTGATGCACCTGGGCAGCCGGGCCGAGAAAAACATCAAGTTGCTGGACAACCCTGGCAGCGAAGAGGAAATCTGCCTGTTTGCTGCCATCAAGGCCAAGCTCAAAGTGGACCCAACCTGGTACAGCCGCCGTCTGAAAAACATCATCGGTGTCACCGAAGAAACCACCACTGGTGTGCATCGTCTGAACGAAATGTCGGCCAAGGGCGAACTGAAGCTGCGCGCCATCAATGTCAACGACTCGGTGACCAAGAGCAAGTTTGACAACCTGTATGGCTGCCGTGAGTCGCTGGTGGATGCCATCAAGCGCGCCACTGATGTGATGATCGCTGGCAAAGTGGCCGTGGTGGCTGGTTATGGTGATGTTGGCAAGGGCTCAGCCCAGGCCTTGCGCGCTTTGAGCGCCCAGGTGTGGGTGACCGAGATCGACCCGATCAACGCGCTGCAAGCTGCCATGGAAGGCTTCAAGGTCGTCACGATGGAATACGCGGCCGATAAGTGCGACATTTTTGTCACGGCCACCGGCAACAAGAATGTGATCACGTACAAACACATGGCGGCCATGAAGGATCAGGCGATCGTTTGCAACATCGGCCACTTTGACAATGAAATCGATGTGGCATCCCTGTCCAAATGCAAGTGGGAAGAGATCAAACCGCAGGTTGACCATGTGATTTTCCCTGCCAAGGGCAAGACGCCTGCCAAACGCATCATCCTGTTGGCCAAGGGTCGCCTGGTGAACCTGGGCTGTGGCACCGGTCACCCCAGTTTTGTCATGAGTTCCAGCTTTGCCAACCAGACCATCGCCCAGATCGAGTTGTTCACCAAGTCCAAGAGCTACAAGGTCGGGCAGGTTTATGTGTTGCCCAAACACCTGGATGAAAAGGTGGCGCGTTTGCACCTGAAAAAGGTTGGCGCGCAGTTGTCCGAGTTGACCGACGAGCAAGCTGCCTACATTGGCGTGAGCAAGTCCGGCCCGTACAAGACCGATACCTACCGCTACTAAGCAGTCCATGCGTATTGACCAACTTCTGGTGCACCGCGGTTTGGCTAGCACCCGCTCGCAGGCGCAGCGCCTGATTGCCGGGGGCGTGGAATGGCAGCAGGGTGATGGCTGGCGGCGCGTTGCCAAAAATGGCGACGAGGTGCCCGAAGATGCGGCTGTGCGCCTGCTTGACGATTCCGAGGCACGTTATGTGTCGCGCGGTGGTCTCAAGTTGGAAGCTGCGCTCAAGCACGTCGGCCTGTCGGTGTCGGGTTTGCAGTGCCTCGATGTGGGACAAAGCACCGGTGGTTTTACCGATTGTCTGTTGCAACAGGGGGCAGCTTTTGTGGTGGGGGTAGATGTGGGCAGCGCCCAGTTGCACCCCAGGCTGCATGCCGATCCACGGGTGTTGTGTGTCGAAGGCATCAATGCGCGTGCTCTGACAGCATCAGATTTGGTGGCCGCCTACGAAGATAGTACCGGGGCGGACGGCCAATTTGAATTGCAGGAGTCAGACGACGAAGTTGCTTCTGATTTTGTCCCCGAGTTTGACTTGATCGTGGCAGACCTGTCGTTTATCTCGCAAACACTGGTGTTGCCCGCCGTGGTGCCGCTTCTTAAGGCGGGCGGCACCTTGTTGTCACTGGTCAAGCCCCAGTTTGAATTGCAGCCGGGCCAGGTCGGCAAAGGAGGCATCGTGAAAGACGCCGCCATGTATGCTGTTGTTGAGCAGCGCCTGCGCGCAGCCTGTGCCGAACTGGACCTGAAGGTGACGCACTGGTTTGACTCGCCTATTGCCGGCGGCGATGGCAACCGTGAATTTTTCATTGCGGCAAGCTTGCGGGACGGGTCTTAGGCACGCCAGATCCTCCAGCTTTGCACTCAAACCTTAGAACACTGTTATGAATTCCAGCACACGTTTTCCTGTCAGCATTGAGTTCTTCCCGCCCAAGACGCCTGAAGGCGTCGAAAAGCTGCGCGCTGTGCGCCAGCAGCTGTATGCGCTGAAACCCGAGTTTTGCTCGGTGACCTTTGGCGCCGGTGGCTCCACTCAGGAGGGCACGTTCAGCACGGTGCGTGACATTCTGAGCGAGGGTATGAGCGCAGCGTCGCACTTTTCCTGCATTGGAGCCACGCGTGACGGCGTGCGCGAGCAACTGGCGACATTGAAGGTCATGGGTGTGAGGCGTCTGGTGGCCTTGCGTGGTGATTTGCCGAGCGGGTATGGCGCTGGCGGAGAATTCCATTACGCCAGCGACTTGGTTGCCTTCATTCGCGCCGAAATGCCGGATGATTTTCACATTGAGGTGGCGGCTTATCCTGAAATCCATCCGCAGGCGAAGTCAGCCGAGAGCGATCTGAAAGCTTTTGCCGTCAAGGTGAAGGCCGGGGCTGATTCGGCCATCACCCAGTATTTTTACAACGCGGATGCCTATTTCCGGTTTGTAGAAGACGCTGATGCTTTGGGGGTGCAAATTCCCGTGGTGCCAGGCATCATGCCGATCGGCAGTTCTGCACAGTTGATGCGTTTCAGCGATGCCTGCGGCGCCGAGATTCCACGCTGGATTCGGCTGCGATTGCAGGGCTTTGGTGACGACACGGCGTCAATCAAGGCATTTGGAGCATGAACCAGAGTGCCGCCACGCTCGAAATTTGCCGACGACTTGGCCTGTAAAGTTTTAGCGGCCGTACACGTCCTCGAAGCGCACGATGTCATCCTCGCCCAAATAGGATCCGGACTGCACTTCGATCATTTCCAGCGGTACTCGACCCGGGTTCTCCAAACGATGGGTGGAGCCCAGGGGGATGTAAGTAGACTGGTTTTCGGATAACAAAAATATCTTTTCACCACAGGTAACCTGAGCGGTACCGCTGACAACAATCCAGTGCTCAGCCCGGTGGTGGTGCATTTGCAGCGACAAGCTGGCACCCGGTTTGACCACGATGCGCTTGACCTGAAAGCGTTCGCCGGCGTCCACGCCGTCGTACCAACCCCAGGGGCGAAACACTTTGCGATGGATGCTGCCTTCCGGTCGCCCTTTGGCTTTGAGCGCGTCGACGATCTTTTTCACATTTTGGGTTTTGTCCTTGTGTGACACGAGGATGGCATCTGCTGTTTCCACCACCACCAGGTCGCTGACACCCACGCAGGCGATCAACCGACCTTCTGACAAAGCCAAGGTGTTCTCACAATCCTGGAGCAAGACATCGCCCTGGGAGACGTTGCCATGGCTGTCTTTGGGCAGCACCTGCCACAAGGCATCCCATGCGCCTACGTCCGACCAGCCCGCGCGCATGGGAAGCACCAAACCAGGCGGCAAAGTGGTGCCGATGGGGTTTTTGGCATCTGCCAAGCGCTCCATCACGGCATAGTCAATGGAATCGCTAGGGCATTGTGCGAAAGCTTCCTTGTCGACACGAACGAACTCTGAGTCGGTTTTCCCTTGCTCCCAGGCGGCCTGGCAAGCCGCCAGAATGTCGGGGCGGCAAACGCCCATGGCGGACAACCAGACCGAAGCGCGCATCATGAACAAACCGCTGTTCCACAGGTAGCTACCGTCTGCCAGATAGGACTGTGCGGTCGCCAGGTCAGGCTTTTCAACAAAGCGGGCAATGTGACGGGCTTCTGCCGTGTCAACGTTGTCATAAGACATGCCGGACTGTATGTAGCCGTAGCCGGTTTCTGGCGCATCCGGCGTGATGCCAAAAGTCACCACGGCGCCGTTCGCCGCGAGTGTCGCCCCCTGGCTAACAACCTTTTGAAACGCTGCCACGTCGGTGATCACATGGTCGGCCGGCATCACCAGCAGTACCGGATCGTCTTGGTTCGTTTGGGCTGACAAGGCTGCCAGGGTCAGGGCGGGCGCTGTATTCCTTCCAAATGGCTCCAGCAGGATGGTGCCGGTTTGGCCCATCAGTCGCAGTTGTTCGGCAATGACAAACCGGTATTCCTCATTGCAAACCACCATGGCTTGTGTCAGTTCGATACCGGG
>JBEGLK010000305.1:0-5346 GCA_041183605.1 Pseudomonadota bacterium | reverse complement strand
CGTATTTCTTTAACCAGGCGGGAGAGTTTGTCGGTGAGAGCGGAGGCCATAGGATATTTTTCCGGCAAACGGAACCTGAGTTAATGCCAAGGGTGCAAAGAGAGAATACAAAACGCTAAACTGTGCGCATGATTTTAGCCAGTGCAACCCCCGTCACTTTGAGCTTGGCCCTGGGCGCCTCGGCTGCCTACGCAGCGTCGGCCACTGGCGCCTCGCGCACACACCAGACGCTGCCCCGCATCGCTGTCTGGGTGGCTTGGTGCCTGCATGGTCTATTGCTGGCCATGGGACTGTGGGGCAGTGAACCCCGGTTTGGCTTTGCCCCGGCACTGTCCGTCACCACTTGGCTGGTCGGGCTGGTGTATGCCATCGAGGGCTACGTTTTCCCGCAACTCAAAACGCCCTGGTTGTTGTCCAGCGCCGGTTCGGCAGCCGTGCTGCTGGCCTTGTTGTTCCCTGGCAATACCCTGCATGCCACCGCCTCGTCGTGGTTGCCATTGCATTGGGCTCTGGGCATTGCCTCCTACGGCCTCATTGCCGTCGCCGTGGTACACGCCTGGCTCATGACACGCGCCGAAGCACGTATACGCGCTGCAGCCAATGCGACCAGCGGCTTGCCATTGCTGACCATGGAAAGGCTGACTTTCCGTTTTGTCAGCCTGGGATTTATCTTGCTGAGCGCGACCTTGATGGCCGGCTTTTTCTTTGGCAGCCAGTTGTATGGTGGCGGCCACGCCATCAAGCTGGATCACAAAACCATTTTTTCGGTCTTGTCCTGGCTGACTTTTGCAACGTTGGTGTTGGGTCGGGCCCGTTTTGGCTGGCGTGGCAAGCGTGCCGTGCGCTTCCTCTACACCGGCTCAGGTTTGTTGTTGCTGGCCTATGTTGGTTCCCGTTTTGTCATGGAAATCATTCTGAGGCAAACGCTGTGAAAGCCTTGCTGGTGCTGTTGGTGGTACTGGCCGGCGTCTGGCTCTGGCGCAGTCGCGCATCTTCCATCAGCCAGCACCGACCCAAGCCACCCGTACAGACTCCAGAGCCACAAGACACAGTGGCATGCAGCCACTGTCATGTTCACATTCCCCGGACGGAGGCAGTTCAAGGTCGGAGAGGAACTTACTGTGGACTGGAGCACCTGCATCAAGCGGAACCTTGAATGAAATTGCCCGCGCTGGCATCCCTTTGGTCAGGGAAAAAGTCACAAGAAACCGACTTCACCGACCACCCCGACGAGTTTGATCGTTTGTGGCGCGGCTTCATGACAGCGCGTGCCACCCTGGGGCTGGTGCTGGTGGCACTGCAGATCAGCCTGCTGGTGCTGACCACCGCCCCAAGACTCCTACCGCTGCTGATCTGCACGATCTACCTGATCGCAACGCTGGCAGATCGGGTCATTTCAGAACCCGAAAAATTGGGCCAGCGCATCAATGGCGCGTGGCTGCGCACCTTGGGCGTGGATTTGCTGGCCTTTGCCGCGCTTCAGACCTTGCAGGACAGCAGCATCAATTACACGCCGCTTTTTGCCCTGCCGGTCCTGATGGCTTCGGTCTTGGGCTCACAACTGCTGGCCCTTGCCAGTGCCGCCAGCGTCACGCTCCTGCTTTTTGCCTACGCAGGCTGGTTATCCCTGCAATCGCCTTGGAACACCAGCGCCCTTTTTTCTCAGGCTGCCCTGACGGGTGCGGGCTGTTTTGCCATTTCGTTTATTGCCCGCCAAATGGCAAGCCGCCTGGCCAGCATTGAGTTAAGGGCAAAGCACAGTCAGCTGGCGGCGGCGGTGCAGCGGCAAGTGAACGAGCTGATCATCGAAACCCTGGGAGAAGGCATTCTGGTGGTCGATGCCGACCACCAGGTTCGCTCTGCCAATCCTTCCGCCCAAAAACAATTGAGTCTCCCCTCAGACACAAAAAATCAGCCCCAGGCCCTGGCCAACGCCCCGGGCTGGCAGGGACTGCGCCATCTGATCGACACCACCTTTAAAACACAAACCGCGCAACATCTGGAAATCAGTATTCAGCACGAGGGCAAGGGAAAACGCGTGGTCATGGCCCACACTCAGTTGACCGAGCAGCTCAATCCAGACGCGCAAGGCATGTGCGTGATTTTTTTGCAGGATCAAAGGGAGCTGCAGGCTCGATTACGTGTCGAAAAATTTGCCAGCATGGGCCGCATGTCCGCCGCGGTCGCCCATGAAATACGCAATCCCCTGGCCGCCATCGTGCAGGCCAATGCCTTGCTGGCTGAAGATCTGTCTGACCCCGGGCAACAGCAGTTGAGCCGATTGGTACAACAAAATGCACAGCGACTGGAAAAAACGGTTCATGACATCCTGCACATTGTCCAGTCACCCAGTACAGATCACGCGGTGCAGGCGCAACCGCTTGACCTGACACTCACACTGCCACGCATCTGCCGGGACTGGCAGTCGCACGGCGGCAACAAACCCGACATCGCGGTGCGCATTCCCAACACCCAGGCCTGGGTCTGGTTTGACCCGGAGCACCTGCGCCGCATCATGATCAACCTACTGGACAACGCCCAACGTTACATCAGCGCGCGGCCCAATTCCATCCAGATCAGCCTGGACAAAAGCTGGGCTCCCAGCGCGAGCATCTGCCTTCGGGTCTGGAGTGACGGTGCACCGCTGGACCCCTCCGTGGAACAACATTTGTTCGAGCCCTTTTTTTCCTCGGAGAGCCGCTCCAGTGGGCTCGGGCTATATATTTGCCGGGAACTGTGTGACAGTCACGGTGCAGAAATCAATTACCAGCGTAGCGCGCGCGCCATGGGAGAGCAAATGCAAACGGGCAATGAGTTCTTCATCACGTTCAAAACTTTGCCGCCACACGGTATGCATCCGGCGTCCGCCAAATCAGACGAATGAGACCATGAGACCATGACACCAAGCACCCGACACATCCTGGTGGTCGCTATCTATGAGTTAACGCTGTTGCGCGAAGGTTACCGGGTTGATACTGCCGAAAACCTGCAACAAGCCAGGCTATGCCTGGAAAACAAGGTGTTTGACGCCGTCATCACCGACATGCGACTGCCTGATGGTTTGGGTCTGTCACTGATCAACGAGCTCAAGGCACGCCAGCGCAGCGAACGCTGTGTGGTGATCACGGCCTATGGTTCTGCCGCCAATGCCGTCGAGGCCCTCAAGGCCGGGGCCTTCGACTATCTGACCAAGCCCGTCGATTTAAAGCAATTCCGGTCCGTCATTTCTGCCGCACTGCGTAGCGCACCTGCAGCAACAACACCACAGGATCGATCACAGAATCAACCGCAGCCCGAATGTGACAGCGGCCCAGACAGCCCCGGTGCCCGGTCGCTGGCACGACTGGTGGGGCAATCGATGGCGATGCGCCAGATCAAGGAGCGCATTCTTAAAGTGGCACCCAGCATGGCGCCGATCATGGTCACAGGTGAGTCGGGTACCGGTAAAGAACTGGTGGCGTATGCCATTCACAGCAACAGCCACCGGGCCCAGGGTGCCTGGATCGCCGTCAACTGCAGCGCCATTCCTGAAAATTTGCTGGAAGCCGAGTTCTTTGGCGCAAAAAAGGGGGCTTACACGGGCGCCACCCAGGACCGACAAGGTTTTTTTCAGGCTGCCCAGGGCGGCACCCTGTTCCTGGATGAAATTGGCGACCTGCCACTAGCCATGCAAGCCAAATTGTTGCGCGCGATTCAGGAGCGTCGGGTTCGGCCAATCGGGTCGACTCAGGAGGACCTGGTGGATGTCCGCATCATCAGCGCGACCCACAAGGACTTGGCGGCAGAAGTCCAAAAAGGCAACTTCCGGCAGGACCTGTATTACCGCCTCAATGTCATCGAGCTGCCCATCACGCCCTTGCGTGATCGTCTGGAGGACTTGCCCGACCTGTGCCATGCAATTTTGTCACGCATCGCCCAGGAAGCCGGCTTGCCGACACCCCGTCTCAGCGCCGACATGCTGGCGCAACTGGCGCAACTCCCCATGCCAGGCAACGTTCGTGAACTGGAAAACCTGCTGCATCGCAGCGTGGCCCTGGGTGACCTCGATCAGATCCAGCGCACCACCACACCCACGGTCGCTGGCGCACCGCCTTCCGAGGACCACATTCCCAGCGATTTGCAGGCTTATCTGGATGTCCAGGAACGAGCCATCCTGCTGCGTACCCTGCAGGAAACCAACTTCAACCGCACGGCCGCAGCAGCACGACTGGGATTGAGCTTGCGACAGATCCGGTACCGGATCGCCAGGTTGGGTATTGCCATTAGTACATCTGATGAAAGTGTCGACGATGACGCCATTGATACAAGCCGCTGATTCATTGTGGTCCAAAGGCTGGTACCGATTTGCCGCACACCAGGCATCGCCCAATTTTGGTTCGCGCCCAGCGCAGGCGCATATCGATTTGATCGTGTTGCACTCAATCAGCCTGCCACCCGGCCAGTATGGCGGGCCCGAGGTGCTCCAGTTTTTCAGTAATCAGCTGGACTGGCAGGCCCACCCCTATTTCAGTCAAATCCGGGACATGAAGGTGTCTGCGCATTTCTTCATCCGGCGCAACGGGGAACTCTGGCAGTTGGTCAGTTGTGATGACCGTGCCTGGCATGCCGGCGCATCCAGCTACCTCGGCCGCGACAACTGCAATGACAACAGCATCGGCATCGAACTCGAGGGGCTGGAGGGGGGCCTGTTTGAGGACGCCCAGTACGAATGTCTCCAAAGTGTATGTGCCGCGTTGATGCAACGTTATCCCATCACCCATCTGGCAGGGCATGAACACGTTGCCCCTGGCCGCAAGGCCGACCCTGGCGCGGGCTTTGATTGGCAGCGTTTGCAAAAAAACATGGGGCTTGATGATCAGTGTTTACCCGAAGCTGAAGTACCCGATGCGGTGCGGCCCAGGCGCTCAAACCATGCGAATAAGCGCTGAAAAAAGACCAGTAATCAAGATCACACGGGCTCCAACCGCTATCAATTTCTGAGAATATTGGTTTAGTGGCAACCGTCAGGGCAAATTCGAAAAACACTACAGGTAGTGTCCGAACAAGTTTAGACCCCTAGATATAGTGATAAGCTAAGGCATTCAACAAGAAGTTGGCCATTTTCTTCAAGCTGCCAACTTCTTTAATTTCTCTAGCCTTTTCAAGAGAGGATGCCATGCAAGCTGCCCAACCCACGTCCATTTCAAGCTACAACAATATTTCGGTCCGATCAGAATCAGGCGAGCAGTCTGCAAGCGCCGTTGGTGCGCTGAGCCAATACCAGATCATCCGGCGCAACGGTGCTGTGGTGCCGTTCGAACCCAACAAGATCGCCGTGGCCATGATGAAGGCCTTTCTGGCTGTGCA
>JBEGLK010000304.1:0-2955 GCA_041183605.1 Pseudomonadota bacterium | reverse complement strand
GTGATGGTGGCCGACCTGCAAAACTCGGTGCGCATTTGCTCCGAACTGCCGCCAGAGGATTACTTTCAATTGATCAACCAGATCTGGTCGACGCTCGACCCGATTTTCCGGGAATATTACGGTGCCTATGGCAAACACACGGGCGACGGCATGGTTTATTACTTCTTCCCGCAGCCCGACCGCAATTACCTGTTGAACGCCGTCTTGTGTGCCAACAAGGTGCGCGAAACCATGCAAAGCATCAGCCATGATTGGAAGGTGCGCAAGGGTTGGACCAACCAGTTGTACATGAATATCGGGCTCAGCGAGGGGGAGGAATGGCTGGGCACCTTCAAGACCAACACCAACTTTGAACTGGTGGTGCTGGGCGAAACCATCAACATTGGCGGCCGTTTGTCAGACCTGGCCCGCTTTGGCAAGGTCTGGGCCACCAAGGGTCTGATCAGCAAGCTGTCCAACAACGAGCGCGCAAAAATCCGTTATGGCGTCGAGCGCGACTCGCCCGAAGGCAAGGTGTTTGTCAACAACTCCTATGCCCAGGTGGCCACGCTGTTGTCCAGTACCGAGCCGCGTCACGCCAAACTCATGGACATTGCCACCTGCGCGGTGGCCGAGGTATTGCCCAAAATTTAAAAGTTCAGTTGTCGCGTCGGCTAGGCCTGGCGGGAAAAACCCCTTAATATCCGGCTAAAACAGGGGGAAGCATAAATTGAACAATCCATTAGCCTGGTCACCGGCGCAGCGTTGCCTGGCCGCCAGCGGCATCAATGTGGTCTTTGCGCTGCTTTACCTTGCGGTTTATGCCCACGCCGCCTGGTATCCAGAAGCCAACCCCGAAGTCAGCCAGTCTTTTTTGCCGACAGCCACCTGGGTGGTGGCGCTGACCGGTTGCGGCATGAGCCTGCTGAGCTGGATCAGCTACCGGCTCAGGCACCGGCCCGAACCCAGTCCCTGGTTGACCATCACCACCATTACGCTATGCACCTGGGTGGTGATTTTTTCCACCTATTTTTATGGTCTGTTCACCCATTTGTATTCCGGGGTGGCGATTGTGGCTGCATGGGTGGTGGGGTTGACGCTTTTCTCGGCGCGGCAGATGTGGGTCAATTTGGTCAGTACTCTGTTGTTTAACAGCCTGTTGTTGATGGGCGCTTATGCCGGGCAGATTCCTTACGCGCCCTTTTTCAACACCACGCCCGCCAGTATCGGTCAGGTCAACCCGGGCTTGTTGCGGCCCATGAACGCGATCACCATGCTTTTGCTTGGGGTGGTGCTGGCGATTGTCTATTTCATTGTGGAACGCTGGAAGCAACGCGAAAAGGAGTTGCTGGCGGTGGGCGAAACGCTGGGAAAGGCCAATGCCATCATCAGTCGTTATGTGGCGACGCAACTGGCCGACGAGGTGCGCAGCGGCAATTACGCGGCGCTGGAGCGCCATGAGCGGCGCAAACTGACCTTGTTTTTTTCAGATATCAAGGACTTTTCCAGCATTGCTGACGCCATCGAACCCGAAGATTTGTCGTTGCTGCTCAACGACTACCTGTCAGAAATGACCCTGATTGCGCATCGTTACGGTGCCACCATCGACAAGTTTGTGGGTGATGCCATCATGATCTTTTTTGGCGCCCCGCATCGCAGCACCGACCATGATCAGGCCCTGCGCGCCGTGCGTATGGGCATTGAAATGCAGCACAGCATGCATGTGCTGCGGCAAAAATGGGTGGCGCAGGGCATCACGCATCCGTTTCATATCAGGATTGGCATCAACACCGGGCAGGCCAGCGTGGGGGCTTTTGGCTCCCAGCAACGGCTCGAATACACCGCGATTGGGCGTCAGGTGAATCTGGCTGCACGCATCCAGGCGCATTGCCTTCCGGACCATGTCTTGATCAGTCATTCGACCTGGTCTCTGGTGCATGACAATATTGCCTGCGTGGCAAAAGGCAAGGCTGATTTTCAGGGTTCGCATGAGCCGGTTCAGATATTTGAGGTGACTTTGTGAATAGCGCACAATTTCTGTGGATAACTTTGTGAGTAATTACCCTAATATGGTTGCCGACACGGCTCTGCGCTTGGTTCTTGCTACTTTGATGATAAATTAATCAGCGATAAAACATATTTAAATCAATGACTTACTACGATGAATCTAAAACGTTTGCTAGCGTTTTTGAGTTTTTGATTAAATCGCCGATCTGTGGGCAATTTGCTATCGTGTTGCTAGCGACAGGTGCTTTGACATGAGCCCGGGCACGGCTTTTCAGGCAACATCCGGAACGGTTTGGTCGGTTGGTGCACTGTGTCGCGCCATCGCCGATACGCTGCAGGCGCGCTTCAATCCGGTGACTGTGCGCGGCGAAATTTCCGGGTTTTCACGCGCGGCCAGCGGCCACTGTTATTTCTCATTGAAAGACGCTTCCGGGCAGTTGCGTTGTGCCATGTTCAAGCGCGCCGCTGGCGGGCTTGACTTTGCACCAAGCGATGGTGAATTGGTTGAGGTGCAGGGAAAACTAAGTGTTTACGAGCCGCGCGGCGACCTGCAGTTGATTGTGGAAGGCATGCGCCGCGCTGGCCGGGGCAATCTTTTTGAGGAATTCCTCAAACTCAAGGCCAGGCTCGATGCCGAAGGCCTGTTTGAGCCCGCCCGGAAGCGCTCCTTGCCGGTGATGCCGCGCGCCATCGGTCTGGTAACCTCGCTCGGTGCCGCCGCCTTGCACGATGTGGTCACCGCCTTGCAGCGGCGTGTGCCGCACATTCCGGTGGTGCTGGCGCCGGCTTCGGTGCAAGGTGCGAATGCACCGGCCGAGCTGATGGCCGCGCTGTCTACCCTGTACCAATTGAAGACCGTGCCGATCGACGTCATTCTGCTGGTGCGTGGTGGCGGTGCCCTTGAAGACTTGTGGGCGTTCAATAACGAAGCACTGGCGCGTTTGATGACGCAAAGCCCGGTACCCATTA
>JBEGLK010000303.1:0-2961 GCA_041183605.1 Pseudomonadota bacterium | reverse complement strand
TCACCATGCAAGCCGGGATTGGTGCGGTGTCGAACGCCGACTTTTTGACTCCCTGGCCCAAGCTGGCGCACCTGAGTCAGAGCCTGCAGGCGCTGCTGGCACAACAACACCCGAGCGACGCGCAATTGCTGGCGCTGCTGCACAACCCGCACGTCGCCGCCGATGCCGACCTGCCGGACACCGGTGTGGAAATCGGGCGCGAGCGCGCGCTGTCAGCGGCCTTTGTTACCCTGCCCGACTACGGCACCCGGGCTTGCAGCGTGGTGCGGTTTGAGGACGGTCACATCGCGTTTCTCGAGCAGGGCTTCGACGCCAACGGGGTCACACACGTTGAAAAAATCACGACAAAATTGCCAGCTTCCTGAGCTTTGCCCAAGAGCCGCTACGATTGCACGCAGAACATCTCCAAATAAGTCCCTCCGTTTGACATGAAAGCCTCCCTTTTTGCTCCCGGCCTGATGATTGCAGGCATCACACCACCGCTGCGCTTGACCGACTTCAAGCTGATCGCCTTCGACATGGACTCGACCCTGATCGACATCGAGTGTGTCGACGAAATTGCTGCGGCCGTCGGTCGCAAACCTCAGGTTGCTGCCATCACCGAGGCCGCCATGCGTGGTGAGATCAGCGACTACAAGGAAAGCCTGCGCCAGCGCGTGGCCTTGCTCAAGGGTGTCACCGTGGCTGACATGGAGCGCATTTACCAGAACCACCTGCAGCTCAACCCTGGCGCCGCCGAGCTGGTAAGCGCTTGCCAGCAGGCCGGCCTGAAGGTGCTGCTGGTCTCAGGCGGTTTTACCTTTTTTACCGACCGCATCCGCGACCGCCTTGGCATCCACTACACCCGCGCCAACGTGCTGGAACTCGACAACGGCGTGCTGACCGGCCGCATGGTGGACCAGCCCTGGGGCGATATTTGCGACGGCGCCGAAAAACGCACGATGCTGCTGGAAACCTGTGCCCGGCTCGGCATCGACCCAAGCCAGGCGATCACCGTGGGCGACGGCGCCAATGATCTGCCGATGATGGCCGAGTCCGGCCTGTCGGTGGCCTACCATGCCAAACCCGCGGTGCGAGAATTTGCCAATGTTTCCATCGAGTCCGGCGGCCTGGATCGTTTGCTGACCCTTTTCAAGGAATAAACACCGCCATGTACGCCGCTCACTTCGGCCTGAACCAGGACCCGTTTTCGATCGCCCCCGATCCGCGTTACCTGTTCATGAGTGAGAGGCACCGCGAGGCCCTGGCACATCTGCTGTATGGCGTGACAGGCTCCAGCCAAGGCACGGGCGGCACCGGGGGCGGTTTTGTGCTCTTGACCGGCGATATCGGTACCGGCAAGACCACCATCTGCCGCTGCTTTCTGGCACAGATACCCGGCAACTGCCACGTCGCCTACATCTTCAACCCCAAGCTCAGCGTGCCCGAGTTGCTGCAGTCGATCTGCGAAGAGTTTCACATCGCGCTGAACGCGGCACGCTCCGGCACCCCCACGGTCAAGGACTACATTGACGCGCTGAACGCATTCTTGTTGCAAAGCCACGCCAAGGGACAAAGCTGCGTGCTCATCATCGACGAGGCGCAGAACCTGGCCGCTGACGTGCTGGAACAGTTGCGCCTGCTGACCAACCTGGAGACCAACGAGCGCAAGTTGCTCCAGATTGTGCTGATCGGCCAGCCCGAGTTGCGCGACATGCTGGCGCGGCCGGAACTGGAGCAACTGGCACAACGCGTGATTGCACGTTTTCATCTGGACGCGTTGTCTCCGGCCGAGGCCGCTGAATACATCGGGCACCGTCTGGCCGTGGCGGGTCACGCCGGCGCGTTGCCGTTCGAGCACAAGGCTTTGCAACGCATTCACCAACTCACGCGCGGCGTCCCCAGACGCATCAACCTGTTGTGTGGACGCGCGCTGCTGGGCGCCTGGGCCACCGGCATCGACCGTGTTGACCGCAAGGTGGTCGACAAGGCAGCGGTCGAAGTGTTTGGTGCTGAGGCAGGGATTGGTGCGAACCTGCAACGCCAACGCCTGGGTTACGCACTCGGCGGGCTCGTGCTGGTGGCCGCATTGGCGGGCTTTTTTATCTGGTCGACCTATCAGGAGACGCCGGCCAGCGCCCGGACGGTCGCTTCGACAGCGCCCGCGACTCCCTACAAAACACCTGCTTCAAACCCGGTGCCAGTGTCGCCAGCACCAACTGCGCCAGTTGCCGTCGCGGATAACCTGCAGGAACTCTGGGCCGGACTTCCCACCGACATGAACATGGCATGGCGCGAACTGGCGCCAGTTTGGAAGCTGCCGGCCAACAGTACCGACCCCTGCCAGGCCGCCGACGCCCAAGGCCTGCAGTGTTACCGCACCAGCAAATTGACCGTGCCCCTGCTGCGCCAGCTCAATCGCCCCGGCATCCTGACTTTGCAACAGGGCACGGGACCGGCGGTGTATGCCATGTTGGCAGGCCTGACCGATCAGACTGCCACGCTGCGGATCGGTGGACGCCTGCACACTGTCAGGCTGATGGACTTGGCCCAGTTGTGGCGTGGTGACTTTGCCACCTACTGGCAGGCGCCTCCAGCCTACAGCGCTGGCCTGCAGGACGGCAGCAGCGGCCCGACCATCGACTGGCTGGCCAGCCGCCTGAGCCAGCTCGACGGCCTGGCATCTTCTGACAGCGCCAACGCGCCCCTGGCCTTGGACGCTGCCTTGCGCGACCGGGTTCGTGCCTTTCAACGCGCCCGCGGTATCACGCCCGATGGCCGGCCGGGTCCCATGACGTTCATGCAGATCGAAAGTGCCACCCAAAGCCAGCTTCCTCATTTGCTCACCGACCCACGATAAACCATGTCCTACATTCTTGATGCCCTCAAAAGGGCCGATGCCGAACGTGAACGTGGCGCAGCACCCGGGCTTCACACGCACCACCAGATCTCGTCCAACATCCCAACTACGTCAGGCGCCAA
>JBEGLK010000302.1:0-2976 GCA_041183605.1 Pseudomonadota bacterium | reverse complement strand
CAATTTGATCCATAAACGACGCATGATCTCTCTCCTGTAAAAAAATACCCCTGAAGCCGAGGCTGTCAGGGGTATTGTGGCGCAGGCGCCGAGGCTTTTCGACCTGCGTCGAAGGGTCAGGCAAATTCAACCAGCGCTTTTTTCATTTTTTTCATGGCAGCGACTTCAATTTGGCGAATACGCTCGGCGCTGACGCCGTAGACAGCAGCCAGCTCGTGCAGTGTCATGCCACCGGTGTTGTCGTCGTTCACTTTGAGCCAGCGTTCTTCCACAATGTGCCGGCTGCGCGGGTCCAGCGTGTCCAGCGCCTGGGCGATGCCATCACTCGCCAGCAGGTCGCGGTGTTGCGCTTCCAGCATGGCGGTAGGTTCGTGCGCAGCATCGGTCAGGTAGGCAATCGGGCCGAAGGCATCGTCGCTGTCATCCGCAGGGCTGGGGTCGAGCAGGACGTCGCCGCCGGCCAGTCGCGCCTCCATTTCAATCACTTCTTCGCGCTTGACGTGCAGCTCGGCTGCCATCGCATCAATCTGGCTCTCATTGAGGGTATTACGGTGGGTGTCGAGATCAGCCGCCGCATCGTCACTCTGGTAACGTTGCTTCAAGGAACGCAGGTTGAAAAACAGCTTGCGCTGTGCTTTGGTGGTGGCAACCTTGACCATGCGCCAGTTTTTCAGGATGTATTCGTGAATTTCGGCCTTGATCCAGTGCATGGCATAACTGACCAGCCGCACACCCTGGTCAGGATCGAAGCGCTTGACGGCCTTCATCAGGCCCACATTGCCTTCCTGGATCAGGTCACCATGTGGCAGACCATAACCCAGGTATTGGCGTGCAATCGACACCACCAGCCGCAGGTGGGACAACACCAGCCGCCCGGCGGCTTCCAGATCATTGTTTTGGCGCAGTTTGTGCGCGTAATTTTGTTCTTCTTCCAGAGTCAGCATGGGCATGCGGTTGACAGCCGCAATATAGGCATCCAGATGGCCCAATGCCGGCACCACTGACCAGGGGTTTGCCAAGGTCAGGGGGTTGCCAGTAACGCCGGTGTGAGTAGACATGCCAGAACTCCTTGTTGCTTGATACCGAGATGTTAGCACTCTCTGTGAGCGAGTGCCAACAAAAAAGTTCAATTCACCAGGATGTCTGGGTGCAGTATTTCACGGTTTCTTTGCGGGTGAATTGTCCTCGGGCAGGACAAAGTCCAGTTTGAGCTCATTGACTTGGAATGATTTTGCAGGCTTGTTCGCCGGGGCAGCCACTGGCGCCACCGGATGGGCCAATTCTTCGGCGAGCGCGTGCAGGGTCAACAGGTCGCGGAACGCAGCCAACGCAAGGCGGCTTTGAGGTTTCGAGGTGTCTTTGCGGAAGATGCAGTTGTCCAAGAAGACCAGTACGGGCTTCTCTGGCCACAAACGTGTCAAGGCAATCTGGACGTCTGGATAGCCGTCCAGACTCCGGCCTTCATGCTGAAATGAGCCCAGATCAGGCACCTGAACACGGAAATGCCGATGGCAGACATCACGCAAGCGCTCAAACTCGGCGCCTTGGCCCGCCTGCTGATGCAAACCCAGCAGGTCCATGCAAATCAGGGGGTTGGGTAAATCGGACGCGGCCAGGTGCTGATTCAGGATATGAATGGCACGATCGTTTTGGCCCAGGGAAACAAAGAAGTCTGCCTGTTGGCGAGCATCTTGAACCGACTCCGTGTTGATCTTGATGGGTGCAACGGTGACTGCAGCGGGAGGCACGCTTGGGCTCGTTGCGCTGGCCTTGACAGGCTGTCCCTGCAAGGTGATTGGAGCCGCTTGGTCAGGCTGGTCCGCTGTGGTGGGGCTCAATGGCTCAATCGCAAGGGGTTGGGGCACTTGAGCCGGAGCGTCTGGCTGCAAAAATGTCTCCAGGTCCTGCTCTGATGCGTGTTGCCACCAGGCAGCCGTCAGCTTTTTCTGGCTGCGCCAAAGCCATGCCAAACCTGCTACCGCCAAAAGCAGCGCAGCGATCAGGCCATAAAGATACGGTGTCATTTGCAGCTGGGACTGCGCCTGTTGCAACTGGCCGCGCACGGTGATCAGGCTGCTGTCATTTTTGGCAGCCAACTCCCGCGTTGCCTTGAGTTCCGCCTGCAGCTTTTCGATCTGCTTGCCTTGCTGCAGGGCATCTTCGGCCGGTTTGAACGGCATGTTGAGTTCCAGGTTGTCCATCCGGTCGGACAGGACTTCCGTGGGGTCGAGTTTGAGTACCGATTTGTTCGACTGTCTGGCAACAGCTTTTGATGGCTTTAAACACAGCCCAAGCGCGTGAGGATGTGGCGGCCGTGGTCATCACACACGGGACGGACACCTTAGAGGAAACCGCTTTTTTGATCGATGCGTTCGGTCCTTGGCCTAAACCTGTGATCATGACTTGCGCCATGAAACCGGCGGATCATCCGCAAGCAGACGGCCCTGCCAACTTACAAGATGCCTTGCTGTTGGCCAATTCACCTGATCTTCATGGTGTGTATGTGGTGTTCAACGGGCAAGCTCACCACAGTCTTCATGTTCAAAAGATTTCCACCGATGAATCTCATGCATTCAGCAGCGGCCCGTTGGGCATCGCGGCAGTCAAAAACGGAACTTTGTGGGAGCTAAGTGATCTGAAAAAAACGGCGAGAAGATTCGTCACACCCTCAATTGTGTATTTTTTAGAACAATCACATTGGCCGCGTGTGGAATGGTTGACCCACCATGCAGCCAGTACCAGTGACTGCATTGAGGCGCTTGTCCATCCTTTGAAACCGGCGGCGCAAGCATTGCGCGCCATCGTTGTCGCGGGTACCGGGGCTGGCACCTTCAAACCAGACTGGGAACAGGCATTGCATCGCGCCGTGTCTTCAGGGATAGAGGTTTGGATCAGCAGCCGTTGCGCCTGGGGCCAGGCATTGCCACAAGCTCAACAGAATGTAGGCGAACTGACTGATTTGCCACCCGCCAAAGC
>JBEGLK010000301.1:0-3008 GCA_041183605.1 Pseudomonadota bacterium | reverse complement strand
GGTCCTTCTGGCGATAAGGAGCGACCTGGGTGGCGTAAAAAGTCCGCTGGGCCGGCACAGGCGCGGCATCCCACGTCGGTGCTGCATCGACATGGACCTGAAGGGCTTCGTCCTGCCCGACACCCCCGAGCGCGCGCAGCCGGCGCTTGAGCCGCCCCGCATTGTCATGGTAGCCCGCCTGGCCAGCCCCAAGCGCCCTGACCTGCTGCTGCGAGCGCTGTCTGGGCTGCGCGACCGTCTGGGCTACGAGTTGCAGGCCACCCTGATCGGCAGCGGCCCCGACCTTGCCAAACACCGTGCGCTGGCAGGGCAGCTCAACTTGGGAGCGGTGGATTTCACGGGTGACGTGACCGACGTGCCACGGCGTCTGGCGCAACATGAGATTTTTGTGCTGATTTCAGACCACGAGGGACTGCCGATTTCGATCATTGAGGCCATGCGCGCCGGTCTGGCCATTGTGGCCAGCGACCTGCCCGGCATACGTGAGCTGATTGGCCACGACCAAACGGGGCTGCTGGTACCCAACCAGGTCAATGCGCTGGTCGACGCCCTGGCCGGAATGGTCAGCTCGGCACCCCTGCGCAGCCGACTTGGCAACAGCGCGCGCCTGTGTTATCAGGAAAAATTCACACCCGATAAAATGGCGGCGCCCGTCGCTGCCATTTACTCCCTACTCGCACATGCCCACAGCACTTCCCAAAACACCGGCAGCCATTGAGCGCAGCAAGCTCGCCTCTTCAACCGCGCGCCGCCAAGGCGCCCAGTTGGCCTGGACGCTGACCGGTGGGTTGACCTTGCTGTTGAGTTACCTGATTGCCATGGTGCTGGACAGTGCAGGCATGGTTACGCACCAGTTCCCGAAAACCGTGTTGTGGTGCACCCTGCCCTATCTTCTGGCCGCCCATTGGATTTACAGCGGCGCTGCCCTGCCTGCAGCCGAACGGGCCAGTCTGCTGCTGGTGACCACAGTCACACCTTTTTTGCTTTTGATGTTGGGCTTTGCCTTGCTGCAGCAGCCTTATTCACGCGGGGCCGTGCTGCTGGTTTATGTGTTGTCGACCGCCTGGTTTTTCTGGGGTGACTGGCGCCGCCACCGCACCCATGTGCAGCGCCTGGCCTGCCTGGACGCCGATATCCCCGATTTGCTCAACACGCTGTGCGGCAAAAGTGGTTTGGAGAGCAAGGACATCGAGCTCGTGCCCTGGCCGGCCGAAGGGCTGCAAGGCAACGACATAGATGCCTTTGACGGCGTGTTGCTGGACCGCCGTGTGCCCGCCAGCGACAGTCGCAGCCAGCTACTTACCCGGCTCAAGCTCAGCCATGTGCGCTTGTACAGCGTGGAGGCGGTTGCCGAGTTGCTCAGTGGCCGCAAGATGCTGCCTGCCGACCAGGACGAGTTGTGGCAAATGGACGGCAACCCGGCTTACGATGTGGCCAAACGCGCCATTGATGTGGTGCTGGTGCTGCTGACACTGCCGCTGTGGCTGCCACTGTGTGCGCTGGTGGGGCTGGCGGTCAAGCTGGATTCGCCCGGTCCCATGTTGTTCAGCCAGAACCGCATTGGCCGTGACGGGCACAGCTTCAGGCTCTGGAAGTTTCGCAGCATGCGCCACCACATTCAGCCCCAGCCGGCGCGTTTTGCACAGCAACAGGACGACCGCATTACCCGCGTGGGCCGCACCATCCGGCGCTGGCGCCTGGACGAGTTGCCGCAACTGGTGAACGTGTTGCTGGGCCACATGAGCCTGATTGGCCCGCGACCGGAGCAGGGCGAGTTTGTGCAGGCCTTTGCCACCCGCATCCCGGCCTACCCTTACCGCCATCTGGTGCGTCCGGGCCTTACCGGCTGGGCCCAGGTAAACCAGGGCTACGCCGAAGGCGAGGAGGAAACCGTGGTCAAACTCAGTTACGACCTGTATTACGTGGCGCATTACTCCACGGCGCTCGACCTATTGATCGTCTACAAAACCATCCAGACTCTACTCAATGGATTCAATGTGCGCTAGGGTCAGGCCCGGGCCTGCACCAGCAACACATCAGACCAGATAGGGCGCCACTGGGTCAGTCTGTGCAGCACGTGGCCCTTGACCGTGCTCGGCGAAGTGACCTGACAGGCATGCAGGCCGTTGGCTTGCAGACCCGCGTCTGCAAGCACTTTCAACAGGGTAAAGGGTGAGAACCAGGCACGGTGGTCGGTATTGATACGTTCCACCCCGGCCATGCCGTTCATCATATTGCGCAAAGACAAGCCGTTGGGCACCGTCACCACATACTCTGCCTCAGGAAGACACGAGACCAGGCGCCGCAGAAAGGCAGCCGGGTCAGGCAAATGTTCGATCACATCCGGCACCAGCACCAGGTCAATCTGCCAATCGGACAATTGCGCCCGGGCTTGGTCGGCAAAGATATCAAGCTCGTGTACATTGTCAAAACCCAACCCCTTGGCCGTGGCCACAGCCAAAGGGTTGATGTCGATGCCCATGCAGACTGCAGCGCTCTTGCTCAGGCGCGCATGCAGCCAGCTGCCGTCAGCGACCCGGCTGGCGATCAGGGGTACATGGTCGGCAAAGCCCACATGCAGCACTCGGCGGCCGGCCACCTGTTGCACCAACACGTCGCCGCGCGGCTGTGAATGCCCGATAATTTGAGGCTGAAAAGCGAGATCGTCACTGAAAGACTCGCCTGATAAATAACGCGCGATTTGATTCATCCCACCATTATCGATACGAAGCACGCCCTCTTCCGCCAAACACCGCGCATTCTGTTGCTGCAGGAAGACCTGGCCACTGGCGGCGTGACCACGGTAGCCAACCTGCTCTGCGGTGCCCTGCAGCAACAGGGGTGGCCTGTGATCCCGCTGGCCCTCAATCAGACGGGCTGGCTGGCGCTGCTGGAAGCAGCACGGCAAAACGACGTGATTCTGGCCGGTAACAACTTCAAGCCCGCCTATGCGGCTTGGGCATTGGGCTGGCTGCTGCGCAAACCGGTGGTGGTCTGGGTGCATGGCC
>JBEGLK010000300.1:0-3022 GCA_041183605.1 Pseudomonadota bacterium | reverse complement strand
TGAAAATCGACACCCACCAGCATTTCTGGCACTTTGAACCCAAAGACTTTCCATGGATTTCCGAAGACATGCCGGTCCTGCGCCGGCACCTGGGCCCGGTGAATAGCCGACCCAGCATGGACGCCTGCGGCGTGCTTGGGGTGATGGCCGTGCAGGCCCGATGCTGTCCCGAAGAGACAGACTATTTGCTGGAACTGGCCGCAAGTCACCCGCATATATTGGGTGTGGTCGGCTGGACTGACCTGACCAGTCCCACGATAGAGTCGGATCTGGCACGCTGGCAAGGCCAGGAAAAACTCAAGGGTTTTCGCCACCTGTTGCAGGACGAGTCGGATCTGCAGACGTTTGTTTCCAACCCGGATTTCAATCGTGGGGTGACCTGTCTTCAGGGCCAGCAATTGGTATACGACGTGCTGGTGTTTGCGCACCAGTTGCCGATGGTGCTCGATTTTTGCGCCAAGCATGATCGCCATGCGTTGGTGCTGGACCACGTGTGCAAACCGGCGATCCGGTCTTGGCAGACGGATGCGGCATCAAGGCGGCAATGGACCCGGGACTTGATCCAACTGGGCCGTCTGTCCCATGTCAGTTGCAAACTCTCAGGCCTGGTGACCGAGGCCGACTGGCAGCATCAGGACGAGCCCAGCGCGGCCGACATCCAGGCCATCGAGCAATGTTTTGATGTGGCGCTGGAGGCCTTCGGGCCAAGTCGCCTGATGTTTGGCTCGGACTGGCCGGTCAGCCAGCTGGGCGCGGATTACCGGACCGTCCACACTATTGCGCAAAACTGGGCTGAATCGCGGCTTGGCAGCCAGGAACAAAAAGCGTTCTGGGCTGGCAATGCCATGCGTATTTACGGCCTGACGATTTGAAAACGACACGACAAGGGATAGAAATGGATCTGCATTTGAAAGACAAAGTGGTCATGGTGACCGGTGGCGGCAGCGGTATTGGCGCCGCCATTTCGTTGGCACTGGCCGCGGAAGGCGCGATTCCCGTGATCCTGGGGAAAAATCCGCTGGACGCAGATTTTGCGGCCGCGCTGGTACTGCTGCAGCCAGCCTACCAATTCATGCAGCTGGAACTGTCCGACGATCAAGCTTGCTGTGACGCGGTGGCCAGCACGGCAGCCCGCTTCAAACGTATTGACGGTTTGGTGAACAACGCCGGCATCAATGACAATGTGGGCCTGGATGCGGGGCGCGATGCTTTTGTGGCCTCGCTGGAACGCAACCTGATTCACTATTACGTCATGGCCCACCATTGTGTGCCTCACCTCAAGGCCAGTAAGGGCGCCATTGTCAACGTGGGTTCCAAGACCGCGGTCACGGGCCAGGGCAACACCAGCGGGTATTGCGCATCCAAGGGAGCGCAGCTGTCGCTGACCCGGGAGTGGGCTGCCTCCCTGCTGGCGTTTGGCGTGCGTGTCAATGCCGTGATTCCGGCCGAAGTCATGACGCCGCTCTACCAGCAGTGGTTGTCTGGTTTCGATAACCCGCAGGACAAGCTGGCAAAAATCGTCGAGAAAATCCCCTTGGGAAAACGCATGACCACGCCAGAGGAAATCGCCAACATGTGTATCTTTTTGTTGTCTGACGTGTCGTCCCATACCACCGGGCAATGGATGTTTGTCGACGGTGGTTACACCCACCTGGACCGGGCCCTTTAATCAGCAAATCCGCGGCAGTTGGTCGCCGCTCAGCCAATCCACAATGCGACGGCCACCGAATGAGGTGGTTAGCCGCACAAAATGATGGTCGTCGGCGATCACCTCGCCAATCAGGGCGGCATCCGCGCCCAGCGGATGGGCCTGCAGGGTGGCAAGCAGGCGCGGTGCATCGCTCGCGGCGCAAATCACGATCAGTTTGCCTTCGTTGGCCACATAAAGCGGGTCCAGACCCAAAAATTCGCAGGCCGCGGCCACCACGGGTTTGATCGGGATGGCTTTTTCCTGCAGCATCATGCCCACGCCCGACTGCATGGCAATTTCATTGAGTGTCGAGGCCAAACCGCCCCGGGTCGGGTCACGCAGACATCGGATGTCGGCGCCAGTGGCGAGCAACTCGGCAATCAGGCCTTGCAGTGAGGCGGTGTCGGATTGGATGGCCGCCTCGAAGCTGAGGTTTTCCCGCTGGCTCATGATCGCCACACCGTGGTCACCCAGTGTGCCGGATAACAGCACCACATCGCCCGGTCGGGCCCGGGCACCGCCCAGGTCAAGCCCGTCGGGCAACACACCCACGCCGGTGGTGGTGATGAAAACACCGTCACCCTTGCCGCGCTCCACCACCTTGGTGTCACCGGTCACCACGGGTACGCCGGCAGTATGGGCGGCGTTCGCCATGGATTCGACAATGCGCGCCAGGTCGGCGAGCGCAAAGCCCTCTTCGAGTATGAAACCTGCCGCCAGATAAAGCGGTGTGGCGCCCATCATGGCCACGTCATTGAGCGTGCCGTGCACCGACAGGCAACCGATGTCGCCGCCCGGGAAAAACAAGGGTGAGACCACATGGCCGTCGGTGGACATGACCAGGCGCGCGGGCCTGCCGTCCAGCACCGGCGCGGGCAATACCGCACCGTCGTTACCCTGGCCCAGGTAGGTATTGCCCAGATGGCGGGCAAACAACTCTGAAATCAATTGCGCCATGGCCCGGCCACCCGCGCCGTGGGTCATGTCGACGCGGCCATGTTTTAGATCGAGCGGCCGGGCATAACCCCGTTTGACCTCACTCATGGTGTTTTGTCCTGGTAGCGTCCGTAACTGTAGTGTGCGGCACAGGCGCCTTCGCTGCTGACCATACAGGAGCCCACCGGGTTCTCCGGGGTGCAGACGGTGCCGAATATCTTGCAGTCCTGCGGTCGTTTGACGCCGCGCAGGATGGCACCACATTCACAGGCCTTGTTGTCGGGCACCGAGTGGTAGTTCAGATTGAAGCGGCGCTCGGCGTCGAAGTTGCCGTAGCTTTCCCGGATCTTGAGGGCCGAACGGGGCACCATCGACAGGCCGCGCCACTCGAACTCC
>JBEGLK010000299.1:0-3023 GCA_041183605.1 Pseudomonadota bacterium | reverse complement strand
GGCGGAGCGGGTGTTGTGGGCCTTGAAGTCTTAATCAGTTGGGGTCAGAGCACGTCGCTTTGCGAGTGGTCTGACCCGCAATGTCTCATGTTCTCAGATTCCGGCCAGCGAGCGTAATCCGTTGGGGTTTACCAGATTGAGCACGCGGCCGGAGCCGCTGATCAGGCTTTGCTCGCGCAGGTGGCGCAGCACCCGTGAGAAGGTTTCGGGAGCAATACCCAGTTGCACCGCAATGCTGCGTTTGCGTTGATGCAATTCAACCGCCATCTGACCCTGGGCGCCTGACTGTGCGTGGCTCAGCAGCCATTCGGCACAACGTGCTTCGGCGTCCTTGGCCAGTCGGCTCACGGCAAATTCAGTTTGCCGCCGGTGCGCCATGGCCACATCAGTGAGTACGGCTTGCGCGGCCTCTGGCAAGTTGGCGATGCCCTTGCTGAAGTCATCCATGCTGACCTGACGCAATTGCACCGGGGTGTCTGCCAATGCGTCAACCAGGTGCGGCAACTTGAGCACGGCCGAGCTGGCGTCCAACCAGCAAGGGCCTTCGAGCACACCGATCTGATGCTCCATCAAGCCATCTTCCAGAATGCCCAGTGCGACCCGGCCGGATTCGATGTAACTGACCCAGACCGGCTTGCCCCCACGTTGCAGCAGTAGCTGTCCGCGGGAAATATTTTGAGGCTGTGCGCCAGGATCGATGGTTTTGACGGTGAACATACCCGCTACTTTGCAGCGCCTGCGGGTTGCAAAACTTGAGCAAGATCAACGAATATGTAAAAACCCGCTCACAACAGCCATGACAGGCCTTGAATCATTCCCCCAGATAGGCAGCCCTTACCTTGGGGTCATGCAACATCGTCTTGGCGTCGCCCGTCATGGTGATGAGGCCAGAATCCATGACATAGCCGCGGTCCGCAATCGAAAGTGCCCTACTCGCGTTTTGTTCGACCAGCAAAATCGTGACACCTTGCGCGTACACCTCGCGCACCACTTCAAAGATCTTGTCCACCATGATCGGCGAAAGCCCCATGGAAGGCTCGTCAAGCAGCAACACCTTGGGTCGGCTCATCAAGGCGCGCCCCATCGCCAGCATTTGCTGCTCTCCGCCACTCATGGTGCCTGCCAGCTGGTCCTTGCGTTCCTTCAGGCGCGGGAAGATGGTGAACACCTTGTCCACGTCGAGCGCAATATCGGCAGCATCGTTGCGGATGTAAGCGCCCATCTGCAGGTTTTCCATGATCGTCATGCGGGTAAAGACGCCACGCCCCTCAGGCACCATGGCCAAACCCTGTGTGACCAGATCCCAGGGGCCTTGGCCACGAATGCTTTTGCCCAGGTACTCGATGTCACCATCGGCCATCGACAGTGAACCGGTGATGGCCTTCATGGTGGTGGTCTTGCCGGCGCCGTTGGAGCCGATCAACGATACCAGCTCTCCTTCGCGGACCTCGAAATCAACACCCTTGACGGCCTGGATGCCGCCGTAAGCCACTTTGAGGCCTTTGACTTTCAACAATACTTCGGCCATGTCAGTGTCCTCCGGTGCCAAGGTAGGCTTCAATCACTTTATCGTTGCGCTGCACGTCGGCCGGCGTGCCCTCGGCAATTTGTTTGCCGTAGTCGAGCACGGTCACGCGGTCACACAGACCCATGACCAGTTTGACGTCATGCTCGATCAGCAAGATGGTGCGGTTGTCGTTGCGGATCTTGTCGATCAGCTCGCGCAACATCACCTTCTCGGTACTGTTCATGCCGGCGGCAGGTTCGTCCAGCGCAATCAGTTGCGGGTCGGTGGCCAGCGCGCGCGCAATTTCCAGGCGCCGTTGGTCGCCATAACTGAGGGTGCGCGCCTTGTAGTCGGTCAGGTTGCCGATACCAACGTAGTCCAGCAACTCCTGCGCGCGCTCGGCAATGGCCGCCTCTTCAGACTTGAAACCGGAGGTGCGAAAGACTGCACCCAGCAGACCGGAGTGGGTGCGCACATGGCGCCCCACCATCACGTTCTCAAGCGCTGTCATTTCAGCGAAGAGGCGAATATTCTGGAAGGTGCGCGCAATACCGGCCTTGGCCACCTCATGCACGGCGGTGGGCTGGTAGGGCTTGCCGGCCAACTCGAAGGTGCCAGTATCCGGGGTATAGAGCCCGGTGAGCACATTGAAAAACGTGGTTTTGCCGGCGCCATTGGGACCGATCAAGCCATAAACCTGGCCGCGCTTGATCTGGATGCCCACATCGCTCAAGGCCTGCAGGCCACCGAAGCGTTTTGATACGCCGGCAACGTTGAGTACGGTGTCTGTCATGTCAATTCTTCTTGGGTAGGGCCGCGTCAGGGCTTGGTGGTTTGCAGGGACTTGCCATGTTCGGGCGATGGCCACAGACCACGCGGACGCAGCAACATCACAATGATCATGGCCAGCGCAATCAACAATTGGCGCAGGATGGACGCATCCAGCCGTCCATCGGTCATGTTCTGCAGGGGACCCGCGACATAACGCAACACCTCAGGCAGCGCCGACAGTGCGATCGCGCCGAGCACCACGCCCGGCAGGTGACCAATACCACCCAGAACCACCATCGCCACAATCATGATGGACTCCATCAAGCTGAAGGATTCGGGTGAAATGAAGCCCTGGAATGAAGCGAACATGGCGCCAGAGACGCCGCCGAAGGTGGCACCCATGCCAAACGCCAGCAGTTTCAGATTCCGGGTATTGATGCCCATGGCCTTGGCCGCAATTTCATCCTCGCGAATGGCCATCCAGGCACGCCCCACACGCGAGAGCTGCAGGCGATGAGAAATGATGACGCTGAGCACCACCAGCACCAGGAACAGGTAGTAGTAAAGCGAGACCGATGCCAGTTGAAACCCGAACACGTCCACTTTTTTGCCCAGGTTCAGACCAAAAAAGCTCAGCGCGTCAATTTGTCCCAGACCCTTGGGGCCGTTGGTGATGTTGACCGGGTTGTCCAGATTGTTCATGAAAACACGAATGATTTCACCAAATCCCAGCGTCACGATGGCC
>JBEGLK010000298.1:0-3023 GCA_041183605.1 Pseudomonadota bacterium | reverse complement strand
CCCTGTTTACCGCCTGTGCACTGCATGTCCGCCTGCGCCTGAGAAATGCCGCCAAGGCGGCCAAGCCGGTCCTTGAGACTCCCTGAAATCAACGCCTTTCGCCATGCACACCCTGCTCACTGAAATAAGAGCCATTGTTGGCAACACCCATGTCCTGACCGAAGGGGACTTGAGCGCCTGGACCCAGGACTGGCGCAAACGCACCCATGGCCGGGCACTGGCCGTGGTGCGCCCGGCCAGCGCCAACGAGGTCGCCCTTGTGGTCAAGGCCTGCGCTGCCTATCTCATCCAGCACCCGGACAGCGGTTTGAGCATCGTGCCGCAAGGTGGCAACACCGGCCTGGTGGTGGGCTCCACCCCTGACGAAAGCGGTCGGCAGATCGTGCTAAGTCTGCAGCGCATGAACGCGGTGCGCAAGGTGGACGCGGCCAACCTGACCATGACGGTGGAAGCCGGCTGTATTCTGCAAAAGGCTCAGGAGCAGGCCCGGGCGGCCGGCTTGTGGTTTCCGCTGAGCCTGGCTGCCGAGGGCATCTGCACGATTGGCGGCAATCTGGGGACCAACGCCGGTGGCACGCAGGTGCTGCGTTTTGGCAATACACGTGACCTCTGCCTGGGGCTGGAGGTGGTGACGCCGCAAGGTGATGTCTGGCAGGGCCTGAGCGGCTTGCGCAAGGACAACACCGGGTATGACCTGAAACAACTCTACATCGGCGCCGAAGGCACACTGGGCATCATCACCGCGGCCACACTCAAGCTCTACCCGCTGCCCAAGGCACAACTCACCGCCTGGGCAGCCGTGCCGTCGATGGAAGCTGCCGTGCAACTGCTGGGTTTGGCGCACCAGCACCTGGGCGCCAACCTGACCGGCTTCGAGCTAATGGGCCAATTTGCCCTGAGCCTGGTGGCCAGGCATTTTGACAATCTGCGTCTGCCGCCCTACCAGGACACACCGTTTTGCGTATTGCTGGAAAACGCCGACACCGAATCCGAGGCCCATGCCAGAAACCAGTTGGAAACCCTGCTTGAAAACGCGGTGGCGGCGGCTTGTGTCACCGAAGTGGTGGTCGCCGAAAACCTGACGCAGGCACAGACCCTGTGGCAGATTCGCGAAAGCATTCCGCTGGCCCAAGCCCGGGAAGGGCTCAATATCAAGCACGATATTTCAGTGCCGGTGTCGGCTTTCCCCACCTTTGTCGCGCATACCGATGCCTTGCTCGCAAAAGCCATCCCCGGCGTGCGCTTGGTGAACTTTGGTCACTTGGGCGACGGCAATCTGCATTACAACGTGCAGGCCCCGGTCGGCATGGATGCCACGGTGTTTTTACGCGATCAGGAAGCCCGCGTGAACCAGATCGTTTTTGATTCGGTGCTGGCGCATGGCGGCTCGATCTCGGCCGAACATGGCGTGGGCAGCCTGAAGGTCGATCACCTGCCCCACTACAAATCGCCCGTGGCCCTGAGCACCATGCGCGCCATCAAACAGGCGCTGGACCCACAGAACCTCATGAACCCGGGACGCGTGCTGCGGCTGAGCTGAGGTTCAAGCGCTGAGGGTTTCCACCGCCAGGATCGCGGCTTGCAGTCGTGCCTCACCACGGCCTTCGACATCAATATGGGGAAAGTGCATCGCTTGCAGTGCGTGCTGCACCCGGCTGTGCACAGCGGTGCGCACAGATTCAGCCTCACGCTCCAGACCATCCGATGGCCCGGTCGTTTCCTGCATTAAAACCAGTGTCAGCGCATAACGTTCGTGCAGGGCATGGGCACAGTCAAAAAGCGAGCGGTCGGCAAAGTAAAAATCACTGTAGATCGCCGTAAGCAGCGGCGCGCTGGCACTAAACACATAACGACAGCCTGATTGCGTCGCTTGTGCAAACACGGCCTCTTCCTGCTCGAACTGGGCACGCATGATGTCGGCCTGCTCATCGGCCCGCGGCACGCGACTGTGCTGGTCACAAAATAAGCGCAGATACCCGGGCACCCAGAGCCCATCAAAATGCGCGGTCAGCGCCTGTGCCAGAATGTTTTTGCCAGTGCCCGCAGCACCCATCAGGCAAATGCGCTGCGGTCTCAACATGATGGCATCGTCACTGCAATTGCCATGACGATGCGTTTTCACATCAGGCCTGCAAGGTCTGCAGACCACCCAAATACGGCCGCAAGGCCTCGGGCACGGTCACCGAACCATCGGCATTCTGGTAATTCTCCAGCACCGCCACCAGGGTGCGGCCAACCGCCAGGCCGGAACCATTGAGCGTGTGCACCAATTCGTTTTTGCCTTGCGCGTTCTTGAAACGGGCTTGCAGGCGGCGCGACTGGAAGGCCTCGCAATTGGACACCGAGCTGATCTCGCGGTAGGTGTTTTGTGCCGGCAGCCAGACTTCAAGGTCATAGGTCTTGCTGGCGCCAAAACCCATGTCACCGGTGCACAGGCTCATCACGCGGTAAGGCAAACCGAGCTTCTGCAAAATAGCTTCGGCGTGACCGGTCATGACTTCGAGAGCCTCGTAACTCTTTTCGGGGTGCACGATTTGCACCATCTCGACCTTGTCAAACTGGTGCTGGCGAATCAGGCCGCGTGTGTCCCGTCCGGCGCTGCCGGCCTCGGAACGGAAACAGGGGGTGTGGCCGGTGAGCAGAATAGGCAGTTCGGATTCAGCCAGCACCACATCACGCACAAAGTTGGTCAGCGGCACCTCGGCTGTGGGAATCAGGTACAGCGCGGTGTTGTCAGGCTGCTCCTCACCTTCCTGGCCACCCTTTTTGGCGGCAAACAGGTCACCCTCAAATTTGGGCAACTGGCCGGTGCCACGCAGGGTGTCGCCGTTGACGATGTAAGGCGTGTAACACTCGGTGTAGCCGTGTTCCTGGGTCTGCACGTCAAGCATGAACTGCGCCAGCGCGCGGTGCAGGCGGGCCACCGGACCTTTCATCACGGTGAATCGGGCGCCGGTGAGCTTGACGCCCATCTCGAAGTCCAGGCCCAGCGGTATGCCGATGTCCACATGGTCCCTGATCTC
>JBEGLK010000297.1:0-4853 GCA_041183605.1 Pseudomonadota bacterium | reverse complement strand
GCCTCGACCTGCTCGTAATAGGCGGCGCGCAATTGTTCGAAGGTCACATTGCGGGCACCGGGGTCGTTGACGTCGGGGCTGATGCTGGCGGTTTTGGGTGTGGGGCCGAGCGCGCCCAGCACAAAACGTGGTTTGTCGGGCGTGGAAAACTTGTCGCAGGCGGCGCGCGCCAACCGGGCCGAGACCAGGTTCATCTCGAAGGCCAGGTCGGCCATGTCGTAGTCGGCCTGGGCCACGCTGGTGGCGCCAAAGGTGTTGGTCTCGATCATGTCCGCACCGGCGGCCAGATAACGCTCATGGATGTCGGTGATGACGTCAGGGCGCGTCAGGCTCAGCAACTCGTTGTTGCCTTTCACATCCTTGTGAAAGTCCTTGAAACGTTCCCCCCGGTACTGGGCCTCGTCAAGCTTGAAGCGCTGGATCATGGTGCCCATGGCGCCGTCAAGCACCATGATGCGGTGTTGCAAAATCTCGGGCAGCGCCTGGCCGCGGGTGTAAGTTGGGTTTTTCATAGCCTTCTAATTGTAGAAAGCCCGCGCCTGACCGATCAGGGCAGGGGTTAAAACCCTGGACAATAGGGCCTGCCGCGTCAGTTTCACCCATCTCACAGCCATCATTTTGTCCATCGAGTCCATTCTTCAAGAGGTTTTTGGCTACGCCAGTTTTCGCGGGCCGCAGCAGGACATCATCAATCATGTGGTGTCGGGTGGCGATGCGCTGGTGCTGATGCCCACGGGCGGCGGCAAAAGCCTGTGTTACCAGATTCCGGCGATAACACGCCAACGCGCCGGCCTGGGCATCACGGTGGTGATTTCGCCGCTGATCGCGCTGATGCACGACCAGGTGGGTGCGTTGCATGAAGCCGGCGTGAGTGCCGCCTTTTTGAACTCCACGCTGAGCAGCGACGAGGCCTATGAGACCGAACAGCGCCTGCGCCGTGGCGAGATCACGCTGCTCTACGCGGCGCCGGAGCGCGTCACCACAACACGTTTTCTGGCCTTGCTCGATACGCTCTTCGAACGCGGCCAGCTCAGCCTGTTTGCGATCGACGAAGCCCATTGTGTGAGCCAGTGGGGGCATGATTTTCGGCCCGAATACCGCGCGCTCACGGTGCTGCACGAGCGTTATCCGGGTGTGCCGCGCCTGGCACTGACCGCCACAGCCGATGCGTTGACCCGGGCCGACATTGTGGAGCGGCTGCAACTGGAGTCGGCGGCGCAATTTGTCAGCAGCTTCGATCGGCCCAACATCCGCTATACGATTGTCGAAAAAAAGGACGCCAGCACCCAGTTACTGCGTTTCATCGAGCGCGAACACCCCGGCGAGGCGGGTGTGGTGTATTGCCAGTCGCGCAAACGGGTGGAGGAAGTGGCGGCGATGCTGGCAGAAGCAGGTATTCATGCCTTGCCCTACCACGCGGGCCTTGACGCCAGGGTGCGCCAAGCCAATCAAAATGAGTTTTTGCGTGGTGAGGGTGTGGTGATGGTCGCCACCATTGCTTTTGGCATGGGCATCGACAAGCCTGACGTGCGTTTTGTCGCGCATCTGGACATGCCCAAAAACATTGAAGGTTATTACCAGGAAACCGGCCGCGCCGGGCGTGACGGCATGGCCGCCGACGCCTGGATGTGTTACGGCTTGCAGGACGTGGTCAACCAGCGCCGCATGATCGACGAGAGTCCGGCCGATGAAGACTTCAAGCAAGGTCTGCGCGGCAAACTCGACGCCCTGCTGGCGCTGGCCGAGGCCACCGATTGCCGCCGTGTGCGCCTGCTGGCCTACTTTGGAGAAATTTACGGGGAAGCCACAGCCGACGCGCCGGGCCGCCCCAAGCTAGGCACGGCCCCCTCGGGGGGCAGCGCAGCACATGAAATGGCAAGCCCCGGATCGAGCGGGAGCGAGATACGCTCGGGGGCTACATGTGGCAATTGTGACAACTGCCTGCAACCGCCCGAAGTCTGGGACGCGACCGATGCCGCACGCAAACTGCTTTCCACCGTGTACCGGTTGCAGCAAACCAGCGGGGTTACGTTTGGTGCCGGTCACACCATGGACATCGTGCGAGGCAAACGCACCGAAAAGGTGGTGCAACGTGGCCATGAAACCTTGAGCACTTTTGGCCTGGGCGCGGACTACAGCGAAAGCCAGTTGCGCGCGGTGATGCGCCAGTTGATTGCGGTTGGTGCCTTGCAGGTGTTCACCAGCGAAGGATTCAGCACGCTGCATTTGACCGAAGGGTCCCGCGCCGTGTTGCGCGGCGAGGTGCCTGTGCGCCTGCGTGAGTCGACCAGCCAGCGCCCTGAAAAAAGAAGCCGCAGCCGCGCCGTGCCCGCGCCGGTGGCCGCCAATCTGGGCCAGGATGCCATGGTGCGCTTCATCAACCTCAAGTCCTGGCGTTCCGAGGTGGCCAAGGCGCACAACCTGCCCGCCTATGTGATTTTTCATGATGCAACGCTGGCGGCGATCGCCGAGCGCGCGCCGCGTTCGCTGGCTGACTTGCAGCACATCAGCGGTCTGGGCACACGCAAGCTGGAAGCCTACGGTGATGCCGTGCTGGCGGTGATCACGGGCGCCTCCCAAGCGCTGGCCGACGCGCACGCCGACTGAGCAAAGCCCTGACTTTGCTACACTCTTTCCATGTTCATGCATCTAGTTCAGATCACAGGTTGTAGCGACCGGGGAGCTTGGCCCTGGCGTCACTGCATTCGCTCGTCAGCACTGGCCTGAATCCACCACCACGTCTTGTCTGCTGGGGTGTCGAACAGGTCTTCGGCAGTTTTTCCCTTGTTAGAAAGATGTTCCCGTGATTTCCGAACTTGAATTCAATGCTTTAAGCACCCAGGGTTTCAACCGCATTCCGGTCGTTTTGCTGGAGTCGGTGGTGGGTGGCGAGCGTTTTGGCCGTTACAGTTTTATTGGCTTGCCCGCACGCACACTGTTGCGCGCCAGCGGTTTTGGTGATGCGGCATGTACTGAAGTGGTGACCGATGGCCTGGTGGTTGAAACCTCCCGGGCCAATCCGCTCGACTTCATTGCCGACTACCAAAAGCGCTTCAAGGTTGCGCTGCAGCCCGGCATGCCGCGGTTTTGTGGTGGTCTGGCGGGTTATTTTGCGTACGACGCGGTGCGCTACATCGAGAAAAAGCTGCAGGCCAGCTGTCCGCCCGACGAATTGGGAAGTCCTGACATCCTGCTGTTGCAGTGCGAGGAACTGGCTGTCATCGACAACCTGTCGGGCAAGTTGTACCTGATGGTCTATGCCGACCCGGCCCAGCCGCAGGCTTATCAGCGCGCCACCGAACGCCTGGCGCAACTCAAGGAGCGCCTGGATCAACCGGTGCACGCGCCGCAGGTGCTGGCCAGCGCGGGTCAGCCCGCCGTGCGCGACTTTGCCAAGGCCGACTACATTGCCGCAGTGGAACGCGCCAAGGAGCTGATTGCCGGCGGTGACTTCATGCAAGTGCAGGTGGGCCAGCGCATCAAGAAGCCCTACACCCAGAGCCCCTTGAGCCTGTACCGGGCGCTGCGCTCGCTGAACCCGAGCCCGTACATGTATTACTACAACTTCAGCGGTGCCACGGCCGACGGCGCTGACTTCCACGTGGTGGGCGCCAGCCCCGAGATCCTGGTGCGCCAGGAGCAGGTCATGCAGGACGGCCAGGCCTTGCAAAAAATCACCATCCGTCCGCTGGCAGGCACGCGTCCGCGCGGCGCCACGCCCGAGCTCGACAAGGCGGCCGAGGTGGAACTCATCAACGACCCCAAGGAACGCGCCGAACATGTGATGCTGATCGATCTGGCGCGCAACGACATTGGCCGCATCGCCGAGATTGGCAGCGTCAAGGTCACCGACGCCTTTTGTGTCGAGCGTTACAGCCATGTGATGCACATCGTGAGCAACGTCGAAGGCACGCTGCAGGGTGGCATGACCAGCATGGACGTGCTCAAGGCCACATTCCCGGCCGGCACCCTGACCGGCGCGCCCAAGGTGCACGCGATGGAACTCATCGACCAGCTCGAGCCCACCAAGCGCGGCTTGTACGGCGGCGCCTGTGGTTACCTGAGTTATGCCGGCGACATGGACGTGGCCATCGCCATCCGCACCGGCATCATCAAGGACCAGATGCTCTACGTGCAGGCCGCCGCCGGGGTGGTGGCCGACAGCGTGCCCGAGATGGAATGGCGCGAGACCGAAGCCAAGGCGCGTGCCTTGTTGCGGGCGGCGGAGCTGGTGGAAGAAGGGCTGGAGTAAGACATGAAAAAAATCAAACTGTTGATGATCGACAACTACGACAGCTTCACCTACAACATCGTCCAGTACCTCGGCGAGTTGGGTGCGGACGTGAGCGTGGCGCGTAACGACGAAATCAGCGTGGCCGAGATCGACGCGCATCTGTCTGCTGGTGAGCTGGACCGGTTGGTGATTTCCCCGGGTCCCTGTTCACCCGCCGAGGCCGGCATCTCGGTAGCAGCCATCCAGCACTTTGCTGGCAAACTGCCTATTCTGGGCGTGTGCCTGGGGCATCAGGCGATTGGTGCTGCCTTTGGTGGCAAGATCATCCGCGCCCAGCAGTTGATGCATGGCAAGACCAGCGTCATCACCACGACACAAGAGGGGGTTTTTGCCGGGCTACCGGCGCAGTTCACCGTGAACCGTTACCACTCGCTGTCGATCGAGCGCGCCAGCTGTCCGGCCTGCCTCAAAGTGACTGCCTGGACCGATGACGGCGAGATCATGGGCATCAAACACACCAGTCTCGACATCGAAGGTGTGCAGTTCCACCCCGAAAGCATCCTCACCGAACACGGCCACGCCATGTTGGCCAATTTTTTGAAGCCCCGGGCTACAGACC
>JBEGLK010000296.1:0-3044 GCA_041183605.1 Pseudomonadota bacterium | reverse complement strand
AGGCCAGATTCGTGGTGTCCAGCGCATGATCGAAGAGGGTGAGAGTTGCCTCAAGATCAGCCAGCAGTTTGCCGCCGTGCGCAAGGCGCTTGACAGCACGTATCTGCGCATGACCATGTGTTTCATGGAGCAGGAGCTGTCCTCTTGCCTGAAACCTGATCCAGCACAAAAAGACAATATGGACGCCATGCTCAAGGACATGGAAAACCTGCTCTCCCGTCTGGGGTAGTGTGAGCTGGTCTTAGGCCATGATGATGCCGCCGCCCAGGCAGACCTCGCCGTCGTAAAGCACGGCAGATTGGCCGGGCGTGACGGCCCATTGCGGATCTGCAAAACGCAGGCTGAAAGCGTCGGGTGCTTGCAGCGCCAAATGGCATGGCGCATCGGTCTGGCGGTAACGGGTTTTCGCGGCCAGCGCCTCGGTGATGGGGGGCGCGCCCGCAACCCAACTGGCATCCTGCGCCGAGAGTTGGTTTGACAGCAGCCAGGGGTGATCGTGCCCCTGAACCACCCAAAGTGTGTTTGTGGCCAAGTCCTTGCGCGCCACAAACCAGGGCGCATGCTCACCACCGCCACGCGGTGCGCCTTTGGTCTTGATGCCACCAATACCCAAGCCCTGGCGTTGTCCCAGCGTGTAAAAACTCAAGCCCACATGTTGACCGATGGTGTGACCCTTGTCGTTCTTGATCGGGCCGGGCTCCTTGGCAATAAATCGGTTCAAAAACTCCCGAAACGGCCGCTCGCCAATAAAACAGATGCCGGTCGAGTCCTTTTTCTTGGCGTTGGGCAGGCCGATCTCCAACGCGAGGCGGCGCACTTCGGTTTTCAGCAACTCGCCCACCGGAAACAAGGTGTTGGCCAATTGCTTCTGGTTGAGCCGGTGCAGAAAATAACTCTGGTCCTTGGCCGGGTCCAGACCCTTCAACAACTCGTAGCGCACACGGGCGCCATCCAGCGCGGTCGCGCTGGATGTTCCATCCTTCCCAACGGGCTCGCCCGTGTCGGCTGCAACGCAGCGGACACGGGCGTAATGCCCGGTGGCAATTTTCTCGGCGCCGAGGCGCATGGCGTGGTCGAGAAAAGCCTTGAACTTGATCTCGGCATTGCACAGGATGTCGGGGTTGGGCGTGCGGCCATTGCTGTACTCACGCAGGAACTCGGCAAACACCCGATCCTTGTACTCGGCAGCAAAGTTGACATGCTCGATCTCGATGCCAATCACATCGGCGACTGCTGCGGCATCGACAAAATCGATGTTGGACGAGCAGTAGCCGCTGTTTTCGCCCGGGCCTGCCGGCTGGTCATCTTCTTCCCAGTTCTTCATGAAGATGCCAATCACCTCATGGCCCTGCTGCTTGAGCAACCAAGCGGTGACCGCCGAGTCGACGCCGCCGCTCAGGCCCACCACCACGCGCTGTCGCTTGCTGGTGCCGGTCATTTGTTGCCGCTCATGGCGATGGGTTGTGGGGCGATCACACTGACGTCGGTATGGATCAGGGACAAGGGATAACGCTGGCCGCGCAAATAGTCTTCCATGCACTGGAGGATGAGCGGGCTGCGATGGCGCACGGCACTCGCGCGAATCTCGTCCGGGCTCAGCCACAGGGTGCGCACAATGCCCGTGTCCAGACTCAGACCCGCTTGCAAGGCGCCCAGGGTGCCGCAAAAGGCAAAACGCAGGTAGGTGATGTCTTCAAAAGCCTGGTTTTCATTGGCCGGGCGTTGAAAGCGCGACAGGTACACGCCGAGCAAATGCGTGGGTGTGAACAGATGCATGGTTTCTTCGAGCGCTTCACGGGCACAGCCGTCCACCAGGCTCTCACCTTCGTCGAGGTGGCCAGCCGGATTGTTCAGGCGAAGTCCCTCGGGGGTGTGCTCTTCAACCAGCAAAAATTTGCCGTCTTGTTCAATGATTGCGGCCACGGTGGCGCTGGGTTTCCATCGGATTGTCATGTCCCGATTATCGGCAAATTGCCGGTTTACCCGCTTTCCGCGCCTGTTCCACTATTTTGAGATGGATCAAAAAGCCGCCACGAAACCGAACAGAAATGCCAAAAAACTGAGGTAAGCTTGCCCGGTTAAAAGAACCTGCCAATCATCATACGAGGAGACGCTTCATGTCAGTTGATGCCGCCGCTCAAGGCTTATCGGATAAACCCGCTGTTCCGTCGCAGCCATTAGCGGCTCGGACCGGGCAGCGTATTGGTGTGCCACGTGAGGTGTTTCCCGGAGAAAAGCGTGTGGCCACGGTGCCCGAGGTGGTGGAAAAGCTGATCAAGCTGGGCTTTTCCGTTGTTGTGGAATCGGGTGCGGGTGATGCCGCGAATTGTTCCGACGACACCTACCGCGCTGCCGGCGCCACGGTGGTGGACTCGGCCTCAGCCCTGTGGTCCGGGGCTGACCTGGTGTTCAAGGTGCGGCCGCCATCTGCTGATGAAGTCGCGCTGATGCACGAAGGGCAAACACTGATTGGCTTTGTCTGGCCCGCGCAAAACCCCGATTTGATGCAGCAACTCAGCGCCAAAAAGGTGACCGTGCTGGCCATCGATTCGCTGCCGCGCATGCTGAGCCGCGCCCAAAAGATGGACGCCTTGACCTCGCAGGCTGGCGTTGCCGGCTACCGGGCTGTCATCGAGGCTGCCAACGCCTTTGGCCGCTTTTTCAATGGCCAAATCACGGCCGCGGGCAAAGTGCCGCCGGCCAAAGTTTTTGTCGCAGGAGCTGGTGTCGCAGGCCTGGCTGCGATCGGCACCGCCGCCGGTTTGGGGGCCATCGTGCGCGCCAACGACACCCGCGCCGAGGTGGCCGATCAGGTGGTTTCTCTGGGGGGTGAATTCGTCAAGGTTGATTATGAAGAGGAAGGCTCAGGCGGCGGCGGTTATGCCAAGGTGATGAGTGAGGGCTTCCAGCAAGCGCAGCGCGAGATGTATGCCAAACAGGCCAGGGAGGTGGACATCATCATCACCACCGCGCTGATTCCCGGCAAACCCGCGCCCAAGCTGATCTCCGCCGCGATGGTGCAAAGCATGAAGCCCGGCAGCGTG
>JBEGLK010000295.1:0-3572 GCA_041183605.1 Pseudomonadota bacterium | reverse complement strand
TGCACTCTTGGGGTGAGTCAGCAGGACCTGCTGCACCATGACTTGTGCCTCGTCAAGCTTGCCGGCCTGTGCCGTCGCGTAAATCTGGCTCATGCTTGGTTCGGCCTGCGCCATGGCCGCACCGGCGGCCAACAGGCTTGCAGTGAAAATCAGCCGGACAAACAACTTAAAAATCAAATTCATTGTGTTCCTTCAAGAGACCATGGTGACTATGCAAAATGAAGGCATCTCACCCAAAATCAAGGGCCATCGTCGGATGGCCACTGGCAGCATTCTCACACCTGGGTCAATATCGCCAAAACCCGCATGGGTTTCCGTGTGGAGTTGAGTTCAGACCAGTCGCTTTGCCTTCGATGTCACCGGCCTGTCATAAACTGATTCGAAAATACCCGATTTGTCTTATTAAAAAGCGGTGTCGTCATGAAAGTAGGTATCAACGGAATGGGTCGTATTGGCCGCCTGGCATTGCGTGCGGCCATGGGAGCTGCAGAACGTCAGCCTGACGACCCCCGCGCCGGCAACCGATTGGAAGTGGTTCACCTCAACGAAATCAAGGGGGGGGCCGCCGCGACAGCGCATCTGCTTGCGTTTGACAGTGTGCAGGGTCGTTGGCGTGAAGACATCGCCGCTGAAACTGAGGATCGGATCCGCCTCGGGTCCAGGCAACTTTCTTTCTCGTCACACGCCACGGCTGTCGACATCCCGTGGGGCGATTTGGGTGTGGACGTGGTGCTGGAATGTACCGGCAAGTTGCTCACGCCCGAGACCTTGCAGGGCCACCTGGTTCGTGGTGCGAAACGTGTCATTGTGGCGGCGCCGGTCAAGCTGGGCAACGTGCTCAATGTGGTGGTGGGTGTCAATCATCACCTGTACGACCCGGCACTGCACCCTATCGTCACCGCCGCATCGTGCACCACCAATTGCCTGGCGCCGGTGGTCAAGGTGGTGCACGACGCCATCGGCATCCGCCATGGACAGATCACCACCATCCACGACCCCACCAACACCAACGTGATGGTGGATGCGCCGCACAAGGACTTGCGCCGTGCCCGCAGTGCGATGTTGAGCCTGTCGCCTACCACTACGGGTAGCGCCACCGCCATCGCCCTGATCTACCCCGAGCTCAAAGGCAAACTCAACGGCCATGCGGTGCGCGCGCCGGTGCTCAACGCTTCTTTGACAGACTGCGTGTTTGAGATGAAGCGCGAAACCACGGCCGAAGAAGTCAATGCGCTGTTTGCGGCCGCGGCCCAGGGCCCGTTGGCCGGCATCCTTGGTTTTGAAGAGCGTCCGCTGGTGAGCGCCGATTACGCCCGCGACACACGCAGTTCCATCGTCGACGGCCTCTCCACCATGGTGACCGACGGCACGATGCTCAAGATCTACGCCTGGTACGACAACGAGATTGCCTACGCCTGTCGCATGGTCGATCTGGCCTGCCACATGGAAACCGTCGGAATCTGAAGTGACCGCCAGCGCCGCCCGCAACTACGCCATCGTCACCAGTGCCTACTGGGGCTTCACGCTCACCGACGGCGCGCTGCGCATGTTGGTGTTATTGCACTTTTACAAGCTGGGTTATACGCCATTTGCCCTGGCATTCTTGTTTTTGCTGTACGAGGCCGCAGGCATTGCCGCCAACCTGATTGGCGGTTGGCTGGCCACGCGTTATGGCATTGCCCGTATGCTGATGGTGGGGCTCAGCACCCAGATCGCGGGCTTCCTGCTCTTGTCGGCGCTGTCACCGGACTGGTCGGCAACCCTCGCCGTGGCCTGGGTGGTTTTGTCGCAAGGCGTGTGTGGCGTCGCCAAGGACTTGACCAAAACGGCCAGTAAATCGGCCATCAAGTTGACGGCTGGTGATGCCTCGGGCCAGCTTTTCAAGTGGGTGGCTTGGTTCACCGGCAGCAAAAATGCCATGAAGGGCATTGGCTTCTTCCTGGGTGGTGTCCTGCTCGAAGTGCTGGGCTTCCAGGGCGGGCTCTGGCTGATGGCGGTTTTGCTGTCAATGGTGCTGGTTGGCGTGGCGCTTTTTGTGCCCCGACTGATGGGCAAGAGCAAGGCATCCCAATCAATCAAGGAGCTCTTCGCCAAAAACCGGGGTATCAATTTGCTTGCTGCGGCGCGTGTGGTGCTTTTTGGCGCACGTGATGTTTGGTTCGTGGTCGGGGTGCCGGTGTTTCTGTACGCCTCCGGCTGGTCACGCCCGATGGTGGGCGGTTTTTTGGCACTGTGGACCATTGCTTACGGCGTGGTGCAGGCGCTGGCGCCGCACTTAGTCAGGCGCAGTGTGGATGGCCTGAGTGCGGAAGTGCCTGCCGCCCGACTTTGGTCGGCCTTGCTGGCGCTGGTGACGCTGGCTTTGACCCTGGTGGTGGCCTTGCAAATGGAACACCTTGAATGGATTGTGGTGGCGGGCCTGGGCATTTTTGGTTTTGCCTTTGCCGTCAACTCGTCGGTCCATTCCTATCTGGTGCTGGCCTACGCCGGCTCCGAGAAGGCTGCCGAGGACGTAGGTTTTTATTATTCAGCCAATGCAGCAGGCCGGTTTGTGGGCACGTTGATGTCAGGCCTGCTCTACCAATGGGGCGGGCTGCTGTATGCCCTGTCGGGCTCCGCTGCCATGTTGATGGCATGCTGGCTTGTCACTTTGGCTTTGCCAGTAAACAAACCTCTGCCGCGCTGATTCTCACTGGGCTGTTGAGGATGTACCGCGTTGTGAGAAGATGCCAGCCTTGGTCAGACGCTGCGCTAATTTCTTTTCATTCATGGGAAGATGGTTTATCATTTGACAGAGAGTGTCAATATCTATCAATTAACACAAATGACGCTTGAACAACTTGAGGTAATTGGGGCATGTGGAGTGGCCGTTTGAGAGTACCGGCCAACGCATGATAAGACAATGAAGTCATCTGTTTCGTAACCTGATCAAAATGACCTGCTGTCACAGAAAGACTTGAAACAGAAAGACTTGAAATTAGGTTAACAAGATGCTTGAGAAACGTCCAAAAATTCTTGTCATTGACGATGCTGCATCCAATCAGCAGTTGTTCGCCAGGGTCTTTGGCTCGGAGTTCACCGTTGAGCTGGCATCCTCTGGCTTGGAAGGGCTGACGATGGCGAAGAGCGCGCCGCCCGACCTGATTCTGTTGGACGTTTTGATGCCGGAAGTTGATGGTTTTGAGACCTGTCGCAGACTGAAGGCGGTGTCACAGCTGCAGTCGATCCCTGTCATTTTTATCACCGGTGACTCAGATCCTGTGCATGAGGCCCAAGGCTTTGCTTTGGGCGCTGTGGACTACATCCAAAAACCTTTCAAAGTCGCCATCACCTTGCAGCGCATCAGGAACCTGCTGGAGCGTGAATCCCTGCGCAAGGAGCTTGCCATTGAGCGCAACAGGCTGGCGGCCCTGGTCAGCGCGCTGCCAGACCTCTTGTTTGAGGTGGACCGGCAGGGCACCTACCATGGCGTCTGGACCCGCCAGGAGCATTTGCTGGCAGCCGAGAAAGATCGACTGCTGGATCACACGGTCACTGAAATGTTGCCGCCGGTCGCCGCCGCGATCTCGGCG
>JBEGLK010000294.1:0-5432 GCA_041183605.1 Pseudomonadota bacterium | reverse complement strand
TTCAATGCCAAAAATCCCAAGTCGCTCATGTTGCGCACACACTGCCAGACGTCGGGCTGGTCACTCACCGAACAGGACCCCTACAACAACGTGGTGCGCACCACCATCGAGGCCATGGCGGCGGTGTTTGGCGGCACCCAAAGTCTGCACACCAACTCGTTCGACGAGGCCATCGCGCTGCCGACCGAGTTCAGCGCACGTATTGCCCGCAATACCCAGCTCATCATTCAGGAAGAAACCCACATCACCAACGTGATCGACCCCTGGGCAGGTTCCTACATGATGGAAAAACTGACCCAGGACATGGCCGATGCGGCCTGGGCCATCATCGAAGAAGTCGAAGCCATGGGCGGCATGACCAAGGCCGTGGATTCAGGCTGGGCCAAACTCAAGATCGAAGCCGCTGCGGCAGACAAACAGGCGCGCATCGACTCTGGCCGTGACGTGATCGTGGGTGTCAACAAATACAAGCTTCAATCTGAAGACGCCATTGATGCGCGTGACATTGACAACGTGGCGGTGCGCGAATCGCAGATTGCCCGCCTCAACACCATCAAGCAAAAACGTGATGCTGCCCAGGTGCAGCAGGCGCTCCAGGCCATCGAGGAAGTCGCCGCCAGTGGCAACGGCAATCTGCTGGACCTGAGCATCAAGGCGGTGCGCGCCCGTGCCACGGTCGGTGAAATCAGCGATGCCATGGAAAAATTTTTTGGCCGCCATCGTGCCGACACACAAAAAGTGACCGGCGTTTATGCTGCGGCCTACGATAGTGATGCCACGGCTGGAGACACCATGGACTACTGGAATGCACTCAAGGCAGAAATTGAAGAATTTGCCACCGAGCAGGGCCGTCGCCCGCGCGTGATGATCAGCAAGCTGGGCCAGGATGGCCACGACCGCGGCGCCAAGGTCGTGGCCACGGCCTTTGCCGACCTTGGTTTCGACGTCGACATGGGGCCCTTGTTTCAGACCCCTGAGGAATGTGCGCGCCAGGCGATCGAAAACGACGTGCATGCCGTGGGTGTCAGCACACTGGCCGCCGGCCACAAGACCCTGGTGCCGGCCATCATTGCCGAGCTCAAGAAGCAGGGCGCCGACGACATCATTGTGTTTGTCGGTGGCGTGGTTCCGCGCCAGGACTACGACTTTTTGTACCAGTCAGGTGTCAAGGGAATTTACGGTCCGGGCACACCGATCCCGGTCAGTGCCAAGGATGTTCTCAAACACATCAAGGCTGCATTGAAGTGAATCCAGGCGCGCTGCTGGACGCTGTGCTGCAGGGCGACTCCGCCGTGCGGCGCCGCGCCATGGCCAAAGCCATCACGCTGCTCGAATCCACCCGTGCCGACCACCGCCTGTTGGCCGACGAGTTGCTCACCAGCCTGTTGTCGCACACTGGCCAGTCGTTTCGTTTAGGCGTCAGCGGTGTGCCGGGTGTCGGCAAATCCACCTTCATCGAGGCACTGGGCCTGTACCTGATTGCGCAAGGCCACCGTGTGGCCGTGCTGACGATTGACCCGTCCAGCACCGTGTCGGGTGGTTCCATCCTGGGCGACAAGACGCGCATGGAGATGTTGTCGGTCAATACCAACGCCTACATCCGACCTAGTCCGAGCAGCGGCACACTCGGCGGTGTGGCTGAAAAAACCCGCGAGGCCATGCTGGTGTGCGAGGCCGCGGGGTATGACGTGGTGATTGTGGAAACCGTGGGTGTGGGGCAATCCGAGACCGCCGTGGCCGACATGACCGACATGTTTGTGCTGATGCAGTTGCCCAATGCGGGCGACGACTTGCAGGCTATCAAGAAGGGCGTGATGGAGTTGGCTGATCTGGTGGTGATCAACAAGGCCGACATCGACCCCGATGCGGCCACCCGTGCCCGCGCCCAGATCCACTCCAGTCTGCGTTTGCTGGGCATGCACGGTAGCCCCGATCACATGCTGCACGACCAGAAAACATGGCACCCCCAGGTGATCCAGCTCAGCGCGCTGCATGCCCAGGGTGTCGATGCCTTCTGGGCCAGGGTGCTTGAATTCCGTGCCCTGCAAACTGCCAATGGCAAATTTGCCGCGCGGCGCCAGAAGCAGGCTCTGGCCTGGATGTGGGAGCGCATTGATGCCGGCCTCAAAAGCGCATTTGCCCAGCACCCGGCCGTGAAAACGCTGTTGCCACAGATGACACAGGCGGTGCTGGATGGCCGCCTGGCCGCCTCCACCGCCGCCAGAAACCTGCTGCAGGCCCAGGCTGAAAAAACCTGAGCCGCAGCGCCAGACCCAACACGTCAACCCGATGATTTCCTGACCTAAGAGAGACCAAGCCATGCACGATATTCTTGAACAACTGGAAAAAAAGCGCGAACTCGCCCGCTATTCTTGAACAACTGGAAAAAAAGCGCGAACTCGCCCGCCTCGGCGGTGGCCAGAAACGTATCGATGCGCAGCACAAAAAGGGCAAACTCACCGCCCGAGAGCGCCTTGAGGTGCTGCTGGACGAGGGTACGTTTGAAGAGTGGGACATGTTTGTCGAGCACCGCTGCTCCGACTTCGGCATGCAGGACAACAAAATTCCCGGCGACGGTGTGGTCACCGGCTACGGCATGATCAACGGGCGCCTGGTGTTTGTTTTCAGCCAGGACTTCACTGTGTTTGGTGGTGCCCTGTCCGAGGCCCATGCGGAAAAAATTTGCAAAATCATGGACCAGGCCATGAAGGTCGGCGCGCCGGTGATCGGACTCAACGATTCGGGCGGCGCACGTATTCAGGAAGGTGTGGCCTCGCTCGGTGGTTACGCCGAAGTGTTCCAGCGCAACGCCATGGCCAGTGGTGTGGTGCCGCAGATCAGCATGATCATGGGGCCATCAGCCGGTGGTGCGGTGTATTCCCCCGCCATGACCGACTTCATTTTCATGGTCAAGGACAGCTCCTACATGTTTGTCACCGGCCCCGAAGTGGTCAAGACCGTGACGCATGAAGAGGTGACGGCTGAGGAACTGGGCGGCGCCATCAGCCACACCACCAAGAGCGGTGTGGCCGACCTGGCCTTCGAGAACGACGTCGAGGCGCTGCTGATGCTGCGCCGCCTCTACAACTACCTGCCGCTCAATAACCGCGAAAAAGCCCCGGTGCGCCACAGTGGTGACCCTGCCGGCCGCATGGAGCACAGCCTCGACACGCTGGTGCCGGACAACCCGAACAAACCGTATGACATGAAGGAGTTGATCCTCAAGACGGTGGATGACGGTGACTTCTTCGAGCTGCAGCCGGAGTACGCCAAAAACATCCTGATCGGTTTTGCCCGCATGGACGGCCAGACCGTCGGTATCGTGGCCAACCAGCCGTTGGTGCTGGCGGGTTGCCTGGACATCAAGAGCAGCATCAAGGCAGCGCGTTTTGTACGTTTTTGCGACGCCTTCAATATCCCGGTCATCACCTTTGTGGACGTGCCCGGCTTCATGCCCGGCACTGCGCAGGAGTTCGGCGGCATCATCAAACACGGCGCCAAACTGCTCTACGCCTACGCTGAGTGCACCGTGCCCAAGATCACCGTGATCACACGCAAGGCTTATGGCGGCGCCTATGACGTGATGGCCTCCAAACATCTGCGCGGCGACGTCAACTTTGCCTGGCCCAACGCTGAAATTGCGGTGATGGGAGCCAAGGGCGCGGTCGAGATCATCTTCCGGGAAGACAAGGGCCATCCTGAAAAACTGGCGGCCAAGGAAGCCGAGTACAAGGCCAGGTTTGCCAATCCGTTTGTGGCCGGTGCCCGCGGCTTCATCGACGACGTGATTTTGCCCAGCGAGACCCGCAAACGCATCTGCCGCAGCCTGGTCATGCTCAAGGACAAGAAGATTGAGAACCCGTGGCGCAAACACGGCAACATTCCGCTTTAAGTCTTGAAGCTCATGTCGAACTTCTGTGTTCGCACTTCGCGCGCGGGACGCTCTTGGCGTCGTGCTGGATCGGGTTACCCGGGCGTTTCGCTCCGTGTCCCCCGGCCTGCGGCCTCCTCCTTGACCTGCGCAAAACGCCCGGGCAACCCGATCCCGGTCGGTTGGCATTTAGCTGCGCAATACAAGGTCAGCGCTTCGCAGCAGCAGGATGGGGATATCTGTTGCAGCGAAGTAAAGGAGGAATCCAAAGACGAGAGTCTTTGGATGGGGGACATGAGCGGAGACAGGTATCCCCGTCCTGTTGCGGGCCAGGAGGAAATACGCCGAGCACCGGTAAGAGGACAGACTCAACATCACAACGAATTTCATATTCGCTGACCGAACAACGTTAGGAGAGAACCATGTTTACCAAAATTTTGATCGCAAATCGGGGTGAAATCGCCTGCCGCGTCATCACCACCGCGCGCAAGATGGGCATCAAGACCGTGGCGGTGTATTCCGACGCCGACAAGGACGCACGTTTTGTGCTGCTGGCCGACGAGGCGGTGCACATCGGCGCGCCGCCAAGCCGCGAGAGTTATTTGGTGGGCGAAAAAATCATTGCGGCTTGCAAACAGACCGGCGCGCAAGCCCTGCACCCGGGCTACGGTTTCTTGAGCGAAAACGCCGAATTTGCCAAACGGGTTGAAGAAGAAGGCATTGTCTTCATCGGCCCCAAGCACTATTCCATGGCGGCCATGGGTGACAAGATCGAGTCCAAGAAACTCGCCGGTGCCGCCGGTGTCAACTGCATCCCCGGTGTCAACAGCGCCATTGAAACCGCCGAGCGTGCGGTGGAAATTGCCCAGGGCATCGGTTACCCGGTCATGATCAAGGCCAGCGCCGGTGGTGGTGGCAAGGGTCTGCGCGTGGCCTACAACGACAAGGAAGCGTTTGAGGGTTTCACCAGTTGCCGCAACGAGGCGCGCAACAGTTTTGGTGACGACCGCGTGTTTGTCGAGAAGTTTGTCGAAGAACCACGCCACATTGAGATCCAGCTGATTGGCGACAGTTTTGGCAACGTGGTTTACCTCAACGAGCGCGAGTGCTCGATCCAGCGTCGCCACCAGAAAGTGATTGAAGAGGCACCGTCCCCCTTTATTTCCGATGCGACCCGCAAGGCCATGGGTGAACAGGCGGTGGCCTTGGCCAAGGCGGTCAAGTACCAAAGTGCCGGCACCGTGGAATTTGTGGTCGGCAAGGATCAGAGTTTTTACTTCCTGGAGATGAACACGCGTTTGCAGGTGGAGCATCCGGTGACCGAGTGCATCACCGGGCTGGACCTGGTCGAGCTCATGATTCGTGTGGCCGCCGGTGAAAAACTGCCGCTGACGCAGGCCGAGGTCAAGCGCAACGGCTGGGCCATCGAGTGCCGCATCAATGCCGAAGACCCGTTCCGCAATTTCCTGCCCAGTACCGGACGTCTGGTGCGCTTTTCGCCCCCAACCCAGACCATGGCCCAGGCCAATACCAGCGACTGGTTTGGTGTGCGGGTTGATAC
>JBEGLK010000293.1:0-3081 GCA_041183605.1 Pseudomonadota bacterium | reverse complement strand
TGTGCCGACAAGGTGTTGCTGCTGACCGTGAGCGGCGCGCTCAGCGCTCCAGTGGCCGACTGAATGGCCAGCTGAACGTTCGAATTGAGCACTTCAGCCTTCGAGCCAGCGTTGGACGAGGCATCAAGGCTGGTCTGGAAAGTGTTGAGATTGACACTGGCGCTGGTGGTGGCAGACCCTGTGCCAGCACTGTCCGTCACCCCTGAGGCTGCATCGTAGCCCACGCTGATCGAACCGGTTTGGGCAGAGCTGTAGCCCGCAGGCACAGCGCCTGACACCGTGGTGTCCGAACGATTGACCGTGGCCGTGGCTGTCAGGCCGTTGCCGGTGATGGTGGCCGGCGCAGCCGCCATGCCAGACTCGGAGACGCTGACCACCGATCCGTCAATTTTGGTACTGGTTGTGCCACCGAACTGCACCTGCGCCGACAGTGTGCCGATGCTGCCGGCATTCGAGAGCAGGCCCAAATTGCCCGTGGTGGTGTTCTGGTTGCCCGAGGCAATGGCGGTCACGCTGTTGTTTGTGAGGGTGGCCGGGGTTGCACCGCCACCTGTCAGGTTGATATTGGCCAGATTGGGACTGGTCTCGATGGTGCCAGAAGTCGAACCTTGATTGAACTGCGGGTTGGTCACCCAGAGCATGTAACTGTCATTGGCGAGGTTCTGTACCGCTGTGGCATCGGCGGCGGCAACCGGGGGGGTTGCCGTTGGATCAGCTGTCACCGCAGGCGTCAAGGTCAATGAATATGTCGAAGTCTGCGCATGCGCCAACGAAACACCGAGCGCCAGCGCGCAGGCGCCGGCGACCAGCGACAAGCGGTGTGTATGGGAAGAGTGAGCGCCAAGATGGCGCGTGGGTGTAACGGACTTCATGGCTTCTACTCCTTGGGTGGTTGAACTGCTGTTTTTCATGACAAAACTCCTGCTGAAAATGATCTACGTGAAATCGGATGTGAATCGGTGTTAACGGTCGATGGCCAGGGTGGCGAGCAACTGGAAGCCAGCGCCTTCGCGGCGGATGCTGGTATCGGTCGGATCAGGTTGCCAGACCACACTGATGCGTGCGCCATTGATGCCGCGTGCGGCCAGCAGCTCAGCGATGGCGCGCATGCGCTGGCTGGTCAATTCGCGGCGCTGCAAGGGCGGAAAGTTTTCGGTGTCGCGACTCAAGATCTTGTAGCTCAGGCCTTTGCCCAGGCCAAGCTGGCCCACCATCTTGTCGATCTGCGACACGGCTTGAGGCGACATGGCGGTGCTGGCGTGTTCAAAAGCGATCTCGAAGTTGTTTTCTACCCCGGCGACACCGGTGTTTTGCGGTGTCATGCCGCTTTGTGTGCTGCCCGGATCGATCATGACCGCGCCGTTGCCTTTGGCGACCGCTTTGGTCTGCGGGGCTGACGCCGAGGCGGCAGCAGTCTGCGGCACAACGGCACCCTTGGCATCGCCGCGCTTGCGCTGCAACGCCTGGGTAATACAAGCCTCGGCATCCGTGCCCGAAATAGCACCGACCAGTTCCAGCACACTTTGCTCGATGGTGGTGCGCACACCCAGCTGCAGCGGCTCCTGGCTCTTGCCGCCGATGGTCAGGTCGAGCAACTCGTCACCAAAAAAGCGGTAAATGCCCACACCGACTTCATCACCCTTGATCTGCTTTTGCATGCTGACCGTCTTGACCACCACCAGCGTGGTCGTGTCGATGATGCGCAGGTCCACCCCGATGTTCATGGTGAAGGTGCGGCGCTTGCCCCCTACATTGGACACAGCCACGTCAACGCCGCCGGACGAGATGTTGTAGTTGACCTCGGTGATACCGCCGATGATGTAGTACTGCGAGCGCAGAATCGAGCCGCCAAAATACGGCACCCAGGGCACGGGCGGCTTGCCGGCCTCGACCGCATGGAGCTGGCCGTCGCCCAGCTGGCGGCGGTCGGCGTAAGCCAATTCCAGCTCAGCGATGCGAGTGTCGAACCGCTCCTGGATTTGCACCACGTTGCCGAGTTTGCCAAGGGCCGAATAAACCATCAGGGCACCGCCCTGGGTGATGGCATTGCCCTCGTTCTGGTTGTATTTGCCGGTGTAGTCCTTGACATCACCGACCGCAATACTCACCACCGGCTGATTTTTTTGGCGCCATCCATTGGCCATACAAACAAAGGCCGGCTCCAGCGGCGTGAAGTTGCGCCGCACGGGCGCACCGATGATGACGGGATCCTCTTCAGGCGCCATTTTTTCGGCCGGCAATGAGGTGCAACCCGCCAAGCCCAGAGCGAGCCAGAGCGTCAGCCGTTTCATGATTTCAATATTCACTACGCCGCGCCTCAGTTGAACGGACCGCTGCAAGCGGTACTACCCACCACGCTGGCAGTCAGGTTGCCGGCATTGCTTTGTTGTGAATTGAGGACTTGATCACTGGCACCAGAGCCAGCCGTGACCGAGCCAGTGGTGGCATTGGTGTTAGAACCGGTCACACCCGAATTCAGGCTGCCACCGTTGGTCTGGCTGTTGGCCAGGCTGCTCGGCAGCGAATAGGCAGCACTTGCCGACGTAGCGCCCGTCGCGTTGCTGGTGTTGGTTGAACCACTGCCGGGAAAGCTGTTGCTGGCACTGTTGGCCAAGGCGCTTGAGGTTGTGGCACCTGTGTTGCTGACAGTAGGCGATGAATTGGTGGCCGTGGTGCTGTTGGTGCCTGAATTGCCCAGCGTGGACGAGGTCAGCGAGCAGTTGTATTGCCGCTCGATGTAGGTGGTGTAGTTGTAGACCGGCCGGATGGCATCGTAATAACCCGCTTTTTTCTTCTCGATCTGGTCCAGCGTGACAGACCGGTTGACCTTGTCCTGGGTGGTGCCAAACTGCCAGCCTGAGTTTTCGCCAAGGTTGTTGGCCATAACACCCAAGGCGGACATGGCCAGCCCCGCCACTACGAGCGCCAACCTGACATAACGAGTGATAAGCAATGAATTCATTGATTTTTAAGCCCAAGGTCGAAAATCTTCGCCCCGATGCAGCTTCCTGCCTGCAAGTTCATGAACCACCTATGCAATTTGTGATTTAACTGTTTACAAAAGCTACAAACAACCTATTC
>JBEGLK010000292.1:0-4102 GCA_041183605.1 Pseudomonadota bacterium | reverse complement strand
GAGTGATTCCTGCAGCGCCTTCATCGGGTCATCTTCGGGTACAGCAGGGGGGCTTTCTTCAGGTTTCAGGTCAGTGCCCGTATCGGCGGACTTGGTGTTCGTGTCCGGTGATTCAAACGACTCAGGCATGCTGGCTTCCATTTCGACCCTGACCTGGTCTAGGTCATATTCGGCTTTTTTGTCGAGTCCGCTCGAAACAATGCCTGGGAAAGCAATGATCAGTGCGACCATGATGATCTGGATCAGCACAAAGGGCACGGCTCCCCAGTAGATTTGCATGGTTGTCACCGGCTGGATCAGCTTTTTCGTGAGCTTGTCGGTGTAAGCGTTGGCTGGCGCGACACTTCGCAGGAAGAACAATGCAAACCCAAACGGTGGATGCATGAAAGAAGTCTGCATGTTCACTGCCAGCAACACGCCAAACCAGATCAGCCAGCAAAGGCACAACGATGAACGAGAGTTCAAAGAAGTCGAGGAAAAAGGCCAAAAGAAATATCAGCAAGTTGACCACGATCAGGAAACCCAGCTGCCCGCCGGGCATCGAGGTCAGCAGGTGTTCCACCCATTTGGAGCCATCCACACCCTGAAATACCAGGCTGAAGACAGTCGAACCGATCAGGATGAAAAGAACGAAGCTGGACAGCTTGGTGGTGCTGTTCAGAGCTTGCTTGAGCAGGGACAGGCTCATGCGGCCCCGGCTCATGGCCATGATCAAGGCCCCCATGGCACCCATGGCGCCACCTTCTGTGGGCGTTGCCACCCCCAGAAAAATCGTACCCAGAACCAGAAAGATCAATAGCAACGGCGGGATCAGCACAAAGGTGACGCGTTCGGCCATGCGTGACAGCAAGCCCAGACGGGTGATCTTGTTGATCAGCGCAATGACAAATGCCAGCGTGACGCCAGCGCACAGCGACACCACAATGGTTTCGTCCGTGGCCACGCTGGTGACCTGTTCACCCTTGATCCAGCTCATGAGCTGGGCATAGTGCTCGCCCATGTACACAGCCAGGGCGCTTGACACAAGGGTCAACACCAGCAGGGACAGCAGGCCGCTCTTGCCGTTGTCCTCACGGATTGTGCGTGCCTCAGCGGGCAAGGCCGGCACCCAGGCCGGCCGAAAAATGGTCAGCAGGATGATGTAGCCGACATAGAGGCCGGTTAATGCAAATCCCGGAATAAAGGCGCCCTTGTACATGTCCCCTACACTGCGACCGAGTTGGTCGGCCAAAACGATGAGCACCAGTGATGGCGGGATGATTTGGGCCAGCGTGCCGGAGGCAGCAATCACGCCGGAGGCAACCCGCCGGTCATAACCATAACGCAACATGATGGGCAGTGAAATCAGACCCATCGAGATCACGGAAGCCGCCACCACCCCGGTGGTTGCCGCCAGCAGCGCACCGACAAAAATCACGGCAAAAGCCAGCCCGCCGCGCAGTGGACCGAACAGCTGGCCAATGGTGTCGAGCAGGTCCTCGGCCATGCCGCTGCGTTCAAGGATCAAGCCCATCAAGGTGAAAAACGGGATGGCCAGCAGAGTGTCGTTTTGCATGATGCCAAAAATGCGCAGCGGCAAAGCCTGCATGAGCGCTTCAGGCAAGATGCCGAGCTCGATGCCCAGGGTGCCAAACACCAGGCCGCAGGCGCCCAGGCTGAAAGCCACAGGGAAACCCATCAGCAGAAAGACAATCAGCCCCACAAACATGATGGGGGCGATGTTGGTAATCAGAAATTCCATGTAGGTCTCCCGCCTCAGACTACGTTATTTTTGGCGGCTTTTTCTTCAGCCAGCTTCTGAATCGCTTCGGCCAGCTCTTCTTCGGCAGTTTTTTCGACTATTTTTTCTGTGGGATCCGCAATCAAGCCCTGCAGGAATGCCAGACGTTTGACCAATTCGGAGAAACCCTGCAACAGCAGCAGACCAAAACCCAAGGGGATCATGGCGTACACCGGCCAGCGGATCAGTCCGCCGGCATTTCCTGACACTTCACCGCTGCTCAAGCCTTTCAGGAAAAACGGGATGCCAAACCAGAGAAAAGCAGCACAAAAGGGGAGCAGAAAGAAAAGAAAGCCGATCACATCGATCCAGGTTTGTGCCCGTTTGGAGAGCCGGCTGGAGATGACGTCGATCCTGACGTGTTCATTGTTGAGCAGCGTGAAACCTGCCGCGAGCAGGACGGCGGCCGCAAACAGGTACCACTGCACCTCCAGATAGGCATTCGAGCTCACGTTGAAGGCCTTGCGCACGATGGCGTTGAGCGCGCTGATCACGGTGGAAGCCATGATGAGCCAAATCACATGTTTGCCGATCTGGGTATTGAGCCAGTCTACAGCCCTTGAGAGTTTGAGAAGTTGATGCATGGTGTCCCCATCATTTGAGTGTTTGGCAGTCCAACCTCGGTCATTGATCTGAGCGGACCGAACGACCCTGGAGCGTAGCCTCTCCGTTTTTAAAAGTGACGGGCAATTTTAAGGCTAGCAGTGACCTGCCCCCAAGGTGCCAGGTATGTTCGGCACGGGGTGCCTCAAGTTACCGTGGTCTCTTTTTTGCGTCTGTAGTCCCACCAGGGCAAAACCTGGCGCATGGGCAGGATTTCGCCACTTTGCCGCGCCGAATAGCCCGGAATCTTGTTGATCTGACTGAGCCACTGCGGTGTTTGCAGAATTTGTAGCAAGGCCTCGATACCGGGTTGCGCCAGCGCCGACTTGAGGCACACCAGGTGGTAACGTTCTTCGGCCAGCGACACAAAGTCAAGTCCCGCGTGTTGGGCGGCAGCGGCGATGCCCATGCCGGCATCACATTGGCCCGATGCGACGGCCTGGGCCACCGCCGCGTGTGACGGCTCGGTATGCTCGTACCCCATGAGTTCAGTGGCTTGCAGCCCTGCTTGCGCCAGCAATTCATCGAGCACCACGCGGGTGCCACTGCCCAGCGTGCGGTTGGCGAAACGGGCACGGTGCAGCGCGACATCCTGCAAACTGCGCAAATGGAGTGGGTTGTTTTTGGCCACCATCAAGCCCTGGGTGCGTTGTGCAAAACCGATGATCTTGTGCTGACCCGGCTGCAACAGCGGTTTGTAGCTGCGCTCGGTCAGTGTTTTTTTTCCAGCACCCAGCAGCGTGTGAAACCCGGCCATCACACATCGGCCTTCGTTCAGGGCGCGAATGGCATCCACGCTGCCGGTAAAACGAATGTCCAAATGCAGCTTGCTGGCAGTTCGACCCGTCGCCAGGTCTTCCCCCTGCAGTGCATGCTCGCGCAGGCTCGACAATGCGTCGTCATGGCTGGCATAAAGCGTGACGACATGTTGGCTGTCATCGAAAGCCAGCGCATAACTGCGCTCCAGTTCGGCGCGCAGGGCTTCAATTTGTGGCGACAAACGGGCTTGCGCCTGGCGCTCGGCCCATCGGTCAGGTGGGCGCGCTGGCCTTTTTCCCAGATCACCAGCTCGTTGCCCAGTTCGTTTTCCCAGCGCTTGAGCTCACCCCAGACATGGCGGTAGCTCAGGCCCAGCGCTCGTGCACCACCCGAGATGGAACCGTGGTTGCTGACGGCTTGCAATAAATCGATCAACGGGTTGCGCACCTGTGCTGGGCTGCTGTCCCCGGACAGGGTGTAGTGGAGTTGGAGCCTATGCACGGTGGTTCATATCGCCAGTTATTTGTTCAGTAGCTACGATAGTCTAATCAGTTGAGGACAGGGCCCGGGCACTTGGTCTCAGGGCGGGCGTACCGTACTACTTCTATTTATGACCACCTTCACCGATAGCGCCTTGGCGGCGCTGCAACTCATCACTTCCGTGGATTCCGAATTACTCACCATCGTGGGCCGGTCCCTGTCGGTGAGTGCGACTGCCTGCGCGCTGGCCTGTAGCCTGGGACTGGTTTTTGGCGCCTGGTTGGGTGTGGCCCGATTTGCCGGGCGTGGCGCCGTGCTGACCCTGCTCAACACCTTGCTGGCCGTGCCCTCGGTGGTGGTGGGTCTGGTGGTTTACCTGTTGTTGTCGCGGACCGGACCCTTGGGTTTTTTGGGCTGGTTGTTCAGTTTCAAGGCCATGGTGATCGCGCAAGCCATCTTGGTTTTGCCCGTTGTGACCGC
>JBEGLK010000291.1:0-3105 GCA_041183605.1 Pseudomonadota bacterium | reverse complement strand
TGGTCTTCCACAATGCGTTTCTTGACATAGTCGAGGCCGACGCGGTTGACGTAATGCACCGTGCGTTCCAGGTACCAGCCCTCGGTGCGGTACAACTCGCAGAAGGCACCGGTGTATTCCAGCACCTCGGCGGCGGTCTTGACCTTGACCAGAAAGTGCGCCACTTCGGTCTTGATGCCGCCGTTGCCGGCCACATACATTTCCCAACCGGAATCCACGCCGATGATGCCGACGTCCTTGATACCGGCTTCGGCGCAGTTGCGCGGGCAGCCCGAAACCGCAAACTTGACCTTGTGCGGCGCGTACATTCGCCACATGGCGCGCTCGAGGTCCTTGCCCATCTGCGTGCTGTCCTGTGTGCCCATGCGGCACCACTCACTGCCGACACAGGTCTTGACGGTGCGCAGCGCCTTGGCGTAGGCGTGCCCGGACGGCATGCCGATGTCTTTCCAGACTGCCTGCAGGTCTTCTTTTTTGACACCCAGCAGGTCGATGCGCTGGCCGCCGGTGACCTTGACCGTGGGGATCTTGTACTTGTCGACCACATCGGCTATGCGACGCAATTCGCTGGCCGTGGTTTCGCCGCCCCACATGCGCGGGATGACGCTGTAGGTGCCGTCCTTCTGGATGTTGGCGTGCGAACGCTCATTGATGAAGCGGCTTTGTGGATCATCCTTGGCCTGTTTGGGCCAGGTGCTGATCAGGTAGTAGTTGACCGCCGGGCGGCATGAGGCGCAGCCGTTGGGGGTCTTCCATTCGAGGAAGGTGAAGACATCGGCGATTTTGAGCAACTTGTTGGCCTTGATGGCGTCGCGCACCGCCTGATGGCCGTGCTCGGTGCAACTGCACATGGCTTTGGTTTTGGGCGTGGCCGAATAGTCACCGCCAGCGGTGAACATCAGCAACTGCTCGACCAGCCCGGTGCAGGAGCCGCACGAGGCGCTGGCCTTGGTGTGTTTGCGCACCTCGTCCAGCGTGAACAGGCCTTTGTCCTTGATGACCTTGCAGATCGTGCCCTTGTTGACACCGTTGCAACCGCAGACCTCGTCGCTGTCCTTCATGGCGGCAGCCTTGTTGTGGCCCTCATGGCCGGTGTCACCGATGTTGGATTCTCCGAACATCAGTTTGTCGCGGATGTCGGCAATCGGGCGGCCATCGCGCAGCAGCTTGAAGTACCAGCTGCCATCGACGGTGTCGCCGTACAGGCAGGCACCCACCAGCTTGTCGTCCTTGAGAACCAGCTTCTTGTAAACGCCACCCCTGGGGTCGCTCATGATGATTTCTTCGGTGCCTTCACCGCCACCAAAATTGCCCGCTGAAAACAAGTCGATGCCTGTGACCTTGAGTTTGGTCGAGGTCAGCGACCCGACATAACGGCCAATGCCGAATTGCGCCAGATGGTTGGCTGCCACCTTGGCCTGCTCAAACAGTGGAGCCACCAGTCCGTAGGCGGTGCCGCGGTGGGCGGCGCATTCCCCCACGCTGTAAATGCGGGCGTCAGTGATGGTCTGCAGGGTGTCGTTGACCACAATGCCCTTGTCGCAGTGCAGGCGCATGCTCTGCGCCAGTTCCACATTGGGGCGGATGCCGACGGCCATCACCACCAGATCGGCGGGAACCTCGCTGCCGTCCTTGAACTTGATGGCGGTGACGCGGCCATCCGGCCCGCCCACGAGTTCCTGGGTTTGTGCGCCCATCAGGAAGTTCAGACCGCGTTCCTCAAGTGATTTTTGCAGCAGCTTGCCTGCCACCACATCGAGCTGGCGCTCCATCAGTGTGGGCATCACGTGCACCACACTGACCGTCATGCCACGACGCATCAGGCCGTTGGCGGCTTCCAGGCCGAGCAGGCCGCCACCGATCACGACCGCATGTTTGTAGCGGGTGGCGGCGTCGATCATGGCATTGGTGTCGGCAATGTCACGGTAGGCGATCACACCGTCCAGGTCCTTGCCGGGCACGGGCAGCATGAAGGGGTTGGAGCCGGTGCACAACAGCAACCGGTCATATTCGGCGCTCATGGTTTCACCGGACGCATTTTGTGCGTGCACCACGCGCTTGACGCGGTCCACCGAGGTGACACGCCAGCCCGCATGCAGGGTGATGTGGTTGTCCTGGTACCAGGACCAGTCGTTGAGCACGATCTCGTCCAGCGTCTGTTCGCCGGCCAGCACCGGGGACAGCAGGATGCGGTTGTAGTTGGGGTGAGGCTCGGCGCCAAAGACGGTGATGTCATACAGCTCAGGTGCTATTTTGAGCAGTTCTTCCAGCGTACGGACACCCGCCATGCCGTTGCCGACCATTACCAATTTTGATTTCTTCATCGCAACCACTCCAGATATCGAAAAATGTTGACAGCGGACAAGCCGCATGCAGAAGGAAGGGGAAACAGCTGAAGTGGGCACCCATAGAGGGGCAACACCATGGATTCACCTGAGAACAGGTGAACCGGCTGTCAAGCCGTCACAAAAGACACCATCGCACACGTCGTTGTATGCTGAACCCGCAGTGAATTCGCTAAGGTTGTGGGCGCTACGCTACGCCCGATGAACAATATGCAAGAGCCATGCCATATGAATGGCTATGTGGTTACCTTAGCTAGCAGGGTCTGACATTGGTGTGTAATTGGATACAACATCGCGTTTTTCTCACTTCAATATTTATGACTTCTGCATTGGTACATGTTCACGGTTCAAAAGGCGAATTGCCATTGATGGCAGATCTGGAGGCCGCTGGCATTCAGGTGCTGGGGATGGCGGTTGATCGCAACAAACTGGTGCAGGAAGTGGTGCGTCATGCACCAGATCTGGTGATTTGTGAGGAAGTGCACCCTGGTGATGCTTTGTTCAAGGCGACCCTCGCCATTGCGGACACAGCCCCCTGTGCGGTGCTGGTCTTCACCAATGATGCTGACGCAGGCCTCATGGCGCGTGCCATTGAGTCAGGAGTTCATGCCTATGTGGTGAATGGATATGGTGCCCACCGCCTGCGATCGCTGATTCACCTGGCACAGGCACGGTTCCGCGTGGATGCAGCGCAGCGCCAGGCCCTGCAGGACTTGGCAACCCGTTTTGATGAGCGCAAACTGGTCGATCGTGCCAAAGG
>JBEGLK010000290.1:0-3119 GCA_041183605.1 Pseudomonadota bacterium | reverse complement strand
CACCTGAACACCAGGCAGCTGTTTTCAACGAGTTTTATCAGGTGGATAACCCTGCCAGGCAGCGCAGCCAGGGCTTGGGTTTGGGCCTGTATATCGTGCAACGCAGCTGCCAGTTGTTGATGCATCCGGTGGAGCTTTCATCGCGTTTGGGGGTTGGCACCCGTTTTCGAGTCAAGGTGCCCAATGTAGAAATTGGCCTGATGTCAAGCATGGCGGACACGGTCGAGGCGCCTCAGACGCCACAAGGTTTGCAAGGCACTGTGCTGGTGATCGAAGACGACGAACTGGTGCGTCAGGCCCTCGTGAGCCTGTTGCAAAGTTGGGGCATGACGGTGGCCGAGGCCAACGATCTGAAGAGCGCCGAAAATTTGATTCAACGCGGTGTGTTGCCTTGCCTGATCATCAGTGACTTCCGCCTGAATGACGTGTTGAACGGGATACTTGTTGTGGCACGCCTGCGTCAACAACTGGCTTATCCGGTGCCCGCCTGTCTTGTGAGTGGTGACACTGATCCGGCCCTGATCGAGGAGGCCCAGCGTGCGCGACTGACCTTGCTGCACAAGCCGGTTCGCCCCGCCAAGTTACGCAATTTATTGCGTCATTTGCTGACTGATCAGCGCGAGCCCGATGGCGAGGCTTGGTCATAACCCCAACGCTTGGCTTCCAATGCGGCTTGAGTTCGTGTACTAACACCAAAAATGCGCAGAATATTGCTGACATGAAACTTCACGGTTTCAGAGCCAAGAGACAATTTTTCGCAAATTTGCCGGTTGGTCAAGCCATCCAGCAGCAAAAGAAGCACATCCTGTTGGCGCGGGCTGAGAACGGGGGGGGAGGATTTGCCTGCAAGGCCGGTTCCGGTCCGGCTCAGGGGGCTGAAGTCGGTGGGAAAGTAGATCTCACCAGCCAATATCTGACGCAACGCGCCGAGCAGGGTATCGCTCAAGCTGGACTTGGTGATAAATCCGGCGGCTCCAAGCGCCATGGCTTGTTGAATCACACTGGGATTGGCAGAACCCGAAAGAATGGCAACCGGAAGTTCTGGATGCCTTTGACCGAATATTTCCAGCGCTGCCAGGCCATTCATGTCTGGCAACAGGTAATCCAGCAAAACCAGATCCAGATCAGGGTTGAAATGAGCGATCTCCAGAGCCCGGGTGCAGGTCGCTGCCTGCAGGACTTCGGTCACCTGCAGGACGTCCAGTCCCTGCAGTACCTGGCATAGCCCTTCGCGCACCAGGGCATGATCATCAACCACGAGAATCTTCACAATATTTGCCTTATGGGTCTTCTTACAATCCAGCCATCAATAGCAAGCAACGCCATTCTGTCACAGGATTTATTGCTTGAACCATCATCCTAGAAGCGCCATGTTTGTCCACTTACGCCTGCATACCGAATTTTCCGTCATCGATGGCACCACCCGGATCGACGAGGTGGTCAAGGCGGCCGCGGCGGATGGCCAACCAGCGCTGGCCATCACCGATCTGAGCAACCTGTTTGGCGCCATCAAGTTTTACAAGGAAGGGCGCAAGCGCGGCGTCAAGCCCATCATTGGGGCTGAAGTCTGGCTGGAGGGTCTCGGCAAGGAGCTGGGACAGTTGTCGCGCGTCTTGTTGCTGGTGCAAAACCATTCCGGTTACCTCAACTTGTCAGAACTTCTGGCACGCGCCTGGACACAAAACGGCGGCAAGACGCAGGCCACGCTCAGCCTGGCCTGGCTCAGGGAACTCAACGGTGGGCTGATTTGCCTGTCAGGCGCGCAGGCCGGTCCGGTGGGGCAGGCCTTGCTGCAAGGCGATGAAGCCCGAGCCTTGGACGCCGCGCTGCAACTGGCCGGCGTGTTCACGCACCGCTTTTATCTGGAGCTGCAACGTGCCGGGCGCCCGGAAGACGAGTTGCAGGTGACGGCGGCCGTGCAACTGGCCGTGCGCTCGGGTTTGCCGGTGGTGGCAACACACCCGGTGCAGTTCCAGACCCCGGACGATTTTGAGGCGCATGAAGCACGTGTGTGTATTGCCGAGGGTGAAATGCTCGCCAATCCGCGGCGCGTACGCCGTTTCACGCGTGACCAGTATTTCAAGTCAGGCGCCGAGATGGAGGCACTGTTTGCCGATGTGCCCTCTGCCATCACCAACAGTGCCGAGATCGCCCGGCGCTGCAACCTGAGCCTGGTGCTGGGCAAGCCGCAGCTCCCGGACTTTCCGATTCCGCCGGTCAACGGCGTGGTGATGGCGGCCGACGCGTACTTTCGTTATGCCTCGCATGAGGGGCTCAAGGAGCGCATGGCGCATTTGTACCCCGATGTCGTGCAGCGCGACAAGGAGATGCCGCGTTATGTGGAGCGCTTGGAGTTCGAACTCAACACGATCCTGAAAATGGGCTTTCCGGGCTATTTCCTGATTGTGGGTGACTTCATCAACTGGGCCAAAAACAACGGCTGCCCGGTGGGGCCAGGGCGTGGTTCGGGCGCGGGCTCGCTGGTGGCCTACGCGCTCAAGATCACCGACCTTGACCCCTTGCAATACAACCTGCTGTTCGAGCGCTTCCTGAACCCGGAGCGGGTTTCCATGCCTGACTTTGACATTGACTTTTGCCAGGGCAACCGCGACCGGGTGATCGACTATGTGAAGGAAAAATACGGCAAGGACGCGGTCAGCCAGATTGCCACCTTTGGCACCATGGCGGCGCGTGCTGCCATTCGCGACGTGGGCCGGGTGCTCGACATGAGCTACACCTTCTGCGACGGCATCAGCAAGCTGATTCCGAACAAGCCCGGTGTCGCCGTGACCCTGCAGTTGCCGCCACCTGACCGAAAGAAAGACGACAAGCTGGTTTATGCGGTGGAGGCCGAGCCGATCCTGGCTGAGCGTGAAGCCAAGGAAGAGGACGTGCGCACGCTGCTGGAGCTGGCGCGCAAGCTGGAAGGCATGACGCGCAACATCGGCATGCACGCCGGCGGTGTGCTGATTGCACCCGGCAAGCTCACCGACTTTTGCCCCTTGTACCAGCAGCCGGGCAGCGACTCTGCGGTCAGCCAGTACGACAAGAACGACGTCGAGTCGGTGGGCCTGGTCAAGTTCGACTTTTTGGGTTTGGCCACACTGACCATTCTGGAA
>JBEGLK010000289.1:0-3125 GCA_041183605.1 Pseudomonadota bacterium | reverse complement strand
TGGCCGAAGACGCCACCGAAGAAAATATCCAGGCCCGTATTCGCGGCACCCTGCTGATGGCGCTTTCCAACAAGTTTGGCAGCATTGTGCTCACCACCGGCAACAAGTCCGAGATGGCCACCGGTTATTGCACCCTCTATGGGGATATGGCTGGAGGCTTTGCGGTCATCAAGGACCTTGCCAAAACCGTGGTGTTCCGCCTCGCGCGCTGGCGCAATGCGAATGACCCCTACGGCACCGGTAGCGCACCCATTCCCGAACGCATCATCACGCGCCCGCCCAGCGCCGAATTGCGGCCGGACCAGACCGACCAGGACAGCTTGCCGCCCTATGAGGTTCTCGACGCGATTGTGGAGCGCTACATGGAAAATGATGAGAGCATCGAACAACTCATTGCTGCCGGCTTTGCCAGCGCCGACGTCGAGCGCGTGACACGCCTGATCAAGATCAACGAGTACAAACGACGTCAGGCGCCAGTCGGGATTCGTTTGACACACCGCAGTTTTGGCAAGGATTGGCGTTATCCTATTACCAACCGATTTCGGGCGTGAGGCCTTTCTGCTGTTCGACTGCCTGTTTTCTACTTTTTAATTGAGGTATTTCATGAAACAAATCACCGCCATTGTCAAACCCTTCAAACTCGAAGAAGTGCGCGAAGCCCTGGCCGAATGCGGCGTGACCGGCCTGACGGTGACCGAAGTCAAGGGCTTTGGTCGCCAAAAAGGCCATACCGAGCTCTACCGCGGTGCCGAATATGTGGTCGATTTCCTGCCCAAAGTCAAAATTGAGGTGGTGGTGAAAACCGAGGATGTTGACAGTTGCGTCGACGCCATCGTCAAAGCCGCTCACACCGGGAAGATTGGCGACGGCAAGATTTTTATCACCAGTGTGGAGCGTGTGGTGCGCATTCGCACCGGCGAACTCGACGAATCGGCAATCTGAGTCAGCGTCCGGGTCGCTGGCGGTCAGATTTTGGGCGGGCTGATGTCCACCAGCTGAGTGCCGGCCAGCGCGTCATGCCAGAACTGTTGCCGGGGGTTAAAGCGGCTCAGGATGGCCCAAATGGCGATCCAGCCCAAGAAGATCACAATGGCTTCGCCGCCCTTGAATTCAAAAATCCAGGATGCGACCAGCGGCGGTAAAAACCAAAGCCAGCTGCACAGGTAACGCAGCAATGCGCGTGTTTGGCTCAGTGGCTGCCCGGCGTTGTCCAGCACCCGGATATGCCAGGTTTTCATGGCCAGTGTCTGGCCTTTCGACCAGAGCCAGACAAAGTAGATGCCGAAAATCACAAACAGGAAGGCCTGTAGTGCGTGGCGGTTGTCCATGGCATTTTTGGTCTGGCTCAAGGTGCCAAACAGGTAGCCGGCAATAAACACCACGCCAAACAGCAACATGCCTTCGTAAAGCCAGCAGGCCATGCGTCTGGGCAGGCTGGGGGTAGGGAGAGATTGGGGCATGTTGACGGAGCGATTTGTGAGGGTGGCTTGGCGAATTATTGTATTGCCAGGCTTCAGTCTGTCAGCCCGGTTTGACAAGTGCGATAATGTCGTCTGCAAATTAAAGCAAACGGGTCAAGGTCCGGCGCAAAAATCAGTGCGCTCATGGTTTTGGCCTTAAGTTTCAATGCAACACCATGAGTGTTTGCAAAGAAGCACCCAAGGTATTTCGTTAGAGAAATTCACAAAGGTTCATCATGGAAATCGCAAAAGCTGAAATTGCTTCGGCATCAAACTCATCAAATTCAACTTCTTCTGCCAAGACCAAAGCTGTGGCTGCGGGTGCCGAGCACGAGCTCCGGGGCGCAGAAGTTCTTATCAAGGCCTTGCAAGCCGAAGGTGTCAAGTACGTCTGGGGTTACCCCGGCGGTGCCGTGCTGCACATTTACGACGCCTTCTTCAAGCAGGACACCATTCAGCACGTGCTCGTGCGCCACGAGCAGGCGGCGGTCCATGCGGCCGATGGTTATGCGCGCGCCACCGGCGAAGTGGGTGTCGCGCTGGTGACCTCCGGCCCGGGCGTGACCAATGCGGTCACCGGCATTGCCACGGCTTACATGGACAGCATCCCGATGGTGATCATCTCGGGTCAGGTGCCCACACATGCCATCGGCATGGATGCATTCCAGGAATGCGACACGGTCGGTATCACGCGCCCCATCGTCAAGCACAACTTCCTGGTGAAGGATGCGCGCGATCTGGCAGAGACCATGAAAAAGGCCTTCCACATCGCCCGTAGCGGCCGCCCTGGCCCGGTGGTGGTGGATATTCCGAAAGACGTCTCTTTCAAGAAAGTGCCTTACCACGGCTACCCGCAGACGGTTGAAATGCGCTCGTACAACCCGGTGCGCAAGGGTCATGGCGGCCAGATCCGCAAGGCGCTGCAGTTGTTGCTGGCGGCCAAGCGTCCCTATATTTACACCGGTGGCGGTGTGTTGTTGAGCAATGCCTCCAACGAATTGCGCCAATTGGTGGATATGCTGGGTTTCCCTTGCACCAACACCTTGATGGGCCTGGGGGCTTATCCGGCCAGTGACCGCAAGTTCCTCGGCATGCTGGGCATGCACGGCACGGTGGAAGCCAACAACGCCATGCAAAACTGCGATGTGTTGCTGGCAGTCGGTGCGCGTTTTGATGACCGCGTGATTGGCAACCCCAAACACTTTGCGCAAAACGAGCGCAAGATCATCCATGTTGACATCGATCCGTCGAGCATTTCCAAGCGGGTCAGGGTTGATATTCCGATCGTCGGTGATGTCAAGGACGTGTTGACCGAGATGATTGCCATGATCAAGGAAGGCGCAGCCCGGCCCGATGCCAACGCGCTGGGTGCTTGGTGGGACACGATCGAAGGCTGGCGCAAACGCGAATGCCTCAAGTACGATCCAGGTCAAAACGACATCATCAAGCCGCAGTATGTGGTGGAAACGCTCTGGAACATGACCAAGGACGCCGACACCTACATCACCTCTGACGTGGGCCAGCACCAGATGTGGGCCGCACAGTACTACCGATTTGATCAACCCCGGCGCTGGATCAATTCCGGTGGTCTGGGCACCATGGGTGTGGGAATTCCCTACGCCATGGGCATCAAGCTGGCCAAGCCCGAGAGTGAGGTCTTTTGCG
>JBEGLK010000288.1:0-3132 GCA_041183605.1 Pseudomonadota bacterium | reverse complement strand
GGCGCGACCTGAGCGTTTGGGCTAATTCGGCTTATTGGAAGCAGGCTTTTCTTTAAAGAAGAAAAGCAGGAACAACAACACGCCAAAACAAAACGCCGCCGGCACCAGCCAGACGAATTGCCAGTCGTGCACGCCTTTCGAAATGGTTGCAGCCTGATACACGGCGCCGGCAATATTGGCGCCAATGAAGACACCGGTGCCACTGAGCAGGAAGTTGAACAGGGACTGGGCCCGGGAACGCATGGCGGGGTCGAAACGCTTGTCGAACCAGATCTGCCCTGAAACAAAAAAGAAGTCGTAACACAGGCCGTGCATGAAGATGCCCAGCAACACCATCCACAGGATGGCCGTGTTGCCGGTGAAGCCAAAGGCAAACAACATGTAGCGCACGACCCATGCTGCCATGCCCATCACCATTACCCACTTGATGCCAAAGCGCGCGATGACCCAGGGCAGGATCAACAGTGTCAGGGCTTCGATCATCTGGCCCAGGGTTTGCACACCAGTGGACTCCAGCACGATGCCGAAGGCTTGTAAAGCCACGCCTTTTTCGACGAGAAAATTATTCAACAGGCTGTCGTAAAACTTTTTGGGTATGCCGGCCATCACCAGAACAAAGATAAACACCCACAGCAGGCGATCGCGATTGCCCTTCAGGATGTCCAGGCCAAACAGTCCCATCACGGTCATGGGTTCGCCTTTGGCTCGGGGTGGTGTGTGCGGCAGGGTGTACGCGTACAGACCGCCAAGCAGGTAGACTGCTGCACCCAAATACATGGGGCCAGCAGTCATGGCGGCCCCGGGCCACAGACCAATCGTCAGGCCAGCCACAATCCAGCCCACCGTGCCGGCCGCCCTGACGGCAGGAAACTTTTTCTCTGCTTCGGGCAAATGCGCAAATGCGATGGAAACGCCCAAGGGGATTGAGGCCATCACAAAAATAAAATGAAAAAGCAAAGCTGCCAGGAATAAGGTCTGGGAGCTATGTATGTTGGCCGCTCCAAGCAGGGAGATTCCTCCACTTAGCATCAGTACACCCATCAGGCGCTGCGCGGCAAAAAGGCGGTCGGCCACAACACCAACAAATAAGGTGGATACCATGGCGGCAATGCCCGCCATGCCGTAGGCAGCGCCGATGATGGCATCAAAGCCAAGCGCTTTGCTCATATAGACGCCCAGTGGTACAAACCAGGATCCGAATGCAAAGTACTGGGCGAACATCAGTACAGCAATGCGAGTGGTCATGGAGGTAGCGTTGAACATGTTGTCTGAAGTTTAGGAATAAAAAAACTGCGGCAGGGGGAACCCCCTGCCGCAGTGTTCAAGTTCAGAACTTGAAGTTGGCGCGCACACCAATCATCCGGGGCTCGGCGAGGTATACGGCATTTTGGCCGTTGCCAAAGTTCGGGGTCGTGGCGATATTGCGGTCTTCCAAGTTACGCACATAGGCCTGCACACTCCACTTGTCGTCAGGCGACGAATAGGTCACATGGATATCCGTCTTGTTAAACGAGTCTTGCTTCAAGCGCGTGTTGTTGGCAGGATTGCTGAACTCATATTCAGAAGAGAAACGTTCGCCAATAAACGCAGTCACTGCGGCACCACTGGCCAGTGTGAACTGGTGGCTATAGCCCAGATTCAGCGTGCGCTGTGGTGCCTTGTCCAGAGCCTTGCCAGCCCAGTCAGCCGGGGTCGCGGCGGTCGTCACGAAGCTGGTGTAGGTGGCGTTGGTTAAGCCCAAACCGAAATTGATGCGATCGGCTGAGGTGATCAGGTAACGACCTTCCAGTTCCAATCCATAGGACTTGGCCTTGGCCGCGTTTTGAGTCACGTTGCAAGTACCGATGCCAGTCGCGCAGGTCGTTGCAGCAGACACCTGCAGGTCGCTGTAGTCGTAGGAGAACAGCGAGCCATTGACTTGCAGGCGACGATTCAGGTAACGGCCTTTGAAGCCCAACTCCAGGGCAGTCAGGGTCTCGGGTTTGTAAAGCACGGCATTGGTGTTGACTGCCAACGCAATATTGCCATCATTGAAACCGCCGGATTTGAAACCGGTGGCATAGGAGGCGTACAGCATGGTATCGCGGTCGAGGTCATAGTCGACACCGGCGCGGTAAGTCATTTGTGTCCAGCTGGTGGCGGGTACGCTGTTGATGTTGGCAGCCGCAGGACAGGGCGGCAAGCTGTTCGTGTCGAGCGCATCCGTTATCACATTTGACGTCAAGGATGTTGGCAATACGCTTAGGCCGGCACCGCTGTAGGTGCAGCCCTGGCGTGACTTGGTGTCCTGGGTGTAACGCATGCCACCAGTCATACGCAATTCGGGTTTGATCGCGTAAGTGGCCTGGCCGAACAAGGCTTGTGATTCGGTCAGCATCGGGTCTTGCTGGAATAGGGCTGTCAAGGCTGGCGTGCCGTTATAGACACCGAGCGTGACTGGCGAGGTTTTTTCCTTGAAGTAGTAGGCACCACCCACCCACTGCAGAGGACCTGAGCCATTGGAAGACAGTCGCGCTTCCAGGCTGTCCTGGGTGAAGTTGGGGTGATAAGAATACGTGTTTGCGCCGATACCGTTCGAGTAGATCAGGTCGGTCTTCTGGGTGCGGTGGGCTCCGATCACGGTCAGGTCGGCGAAAGACAGACCTTGTTTGTACTCGGCGGAAATGCCGGTGGAGTCGGATTTTTGGCTACCTTCTTTGTTAGTACCCGGAACATCAACAGATCGGCCAGCACTGCCATAAGGGTTAGCCGCGGCTACAGAAGAAAGTACGGTCCCTGCGCCTACGCCGCCGTCGTGCGAGTAGTCGGCAGACAGCAGCAGCGATTGGCCCGGGGCGAAGGAGAACAGGGCGTGCAAACGTGCCGAGACGTTGTCCTGGTCGCTGCGATCCTTGGTGAAGGTGTTCGTTGGCGCATGGGCGGAGTCGACGTAACCGTCACGCGAGGCGCGTGAAATCACGCCACGAACAGCCAGGGTCTCATTGACTGGCAGGTTCAGCATGGCATCGGCTTGCGCGCCGCTGTAGTTGCTGAAACCAAAGCTAGCCGAAGCCTCCTTGATTTGGGTCGGCTTCTTGGTGATGATGTTGATGGCACCTGCGGTCGAGTTGCGACCATAAAGGGTACCTTGTG
>JBEGLK010000287.1:0-3133 GCA_041183605.1 Pseudomonadota bacterium | reverse complement strand
GCCGTACAAAACCGCAGCCGTGTCAGGGCGTTCACAATCATCCGTAGCCGATCTACACCGTTCAAGCTGTCGTCCCACTGCTTCGGTGTATTGCCGTACATCTGATGCAAGAAGTCACTCAAGTCGGGGCCGCGCAATAGCGCTTCAAACTCTTGCGCCAGCGCCAGGGTTTGGTCGGCGGTCCAGCCTGGCAGCACACCCGCGTGCACCATCAAGTAGGAATGGTTGAGGTGTTCGAGCAAAAAGGCCATGTGTTGCTGGCGCACCCAGGCCAGCATGGCATCGCGGTCGGGTGCCTGCAACACGTTATCCAGGGTGTCTTTACGACTTGGCATGCGCGCACCAACAGCTGCCGCCAGCAGGTGCAGGTCATGGTTGCCGAGCAGGCATTGCGCCGAGGCACCAAAACCCATCAGGCGCCGCAATACGCCGGCCGAGTCCGGGCCGCGGTTGACCAGATCGCCCAGAAGGTAGAGCGTGTCCCGGCTCGGTGAAAAAGAAATCGTGTTCAAAAGACGTTGGAGGGCCTTGTCGCAGCCCTGCACGTCTCCAATCATGTAAAGTGCCATGGTGTTTATTGTCGTTTGAGGCGCATGGAATTTTTACTGATTGTATTTTTGACACTGCTCAACGGTGTCTTTGCCATGTCCGAACTGGCCTTGGCAGCCAGTCGCAAGTCGCGCCTGAACGGCATGGCCGACGAGGGTGACAAGGGCGCCCAAGCCGCCTTGACGCTGCTCGACAACCCCAATCAGTTTTTATCGACGGTGCAGGTCGGCATCACGTCGATCGGTGTGCTCAACGGCATCGTTGGCGAGGCCGCCTTCAGTGCCGGGCTGGCCGGCTTGCTGCATGGCTTTGGCATGGCTGAAAAGGCCGCAGCCATTGCCGCCACGGCGCTGGTTGTGACGCTCATCACCTTCACCACCATTATTTTTGGCGAACTGGTGCCCAAGCGCATCGGCCAGCTGCACCCGGAGGCGGTGGCACGCTGGGTGGCACGGCCTATGCTTTGGCTGGCCCGGGCCGCGGGTCCGTTTGTCAAGCTGCTGGCAGGCTCTACGGCGGCCATGCTCAGGCTGCTGCGCATCGACACCAGTGCCACGCGCGCCATGACCGAAGAAGAAATCAGCGCCAGCCTTGAGGAAGGTGTGGACGCGGGTGTGATTGAGGAACACGAACACCAGATGGTGCAAAACGTGTTTGGCCTGGATGACCGCCCGCTCATTTCACTGATGGTGCCGCGCGCCGAGATCGACTGGCTCGATGCCAGCCTGAGTGTGGCCCAGAGTTTGCGCAAAGTTGGTGCCGACGGTGCCCAGCGTGCCCATTCGTGGTACCCGGTGTGTCGGGGTTCCATGGACGATGTGGTCGGCAAGATCAGTGTGGCGCACCTGCTGGAGTTGGGCACGGAGGCGCCGGGTACGCTCGAAAACTATGTGACCACGGCGGTGTTTGTGCCCGAAACCCTCAGCGGCATGGCCTTGCTCGAGCAGTTTCGTGCCAAGGTCGGTCGCCTGGTGCTGGTGGTGGATGAATACGGCGTGGTGCAGGGTCTGCTCACGCCGCATGACTTGCTGGAAGCCCTCACCGGTGAATTGCAGCCCAGCGCCAAGTCCGAGGCCTGGGCCGTGCAGCGTGATGACGGCAGCTGGCTGCTCGACGGCATGATGCCAGTGAGCGAACTCAAGGCCCGCCTTGACATGGAGGAGCTGCCGCAGGAAGAGCGTGGCCGCTACAACACACTCGCTGGCCTGCTCATGGCGGTGAGCGGCCACATGCCGGTGACTGGCGAAAAAATTCACTGCGAGGACTGGCTGTTCGAGGTGGTCGACCTCGACGGCAAGCGGGTCGACAAGGTGCTGGCCAGTCGCCAGGACGACTCAGGCTTTGCCGCTTAACCGGTAGGCCAGCAAGCCCAGCCATTCGTGCAGTACCAGTTTCCATTTTTTGGCGCCCTGGTCCATGCTGTATTGCGTCCAGGGTGTGTCCAGGCCCGCGCGAAAGTCCACAGGATAGGCGGTCACGTTCCAGTCGTTTTTGCTGAAGGTGGCCATGGCGCGCGGCATGTGCCAGGCCGAGGTCAGCAGCAACCAGGGCTGCGCTGGATTCACGCCCGGCACGTTTTTGCTGAGCAGGGCGTTTTCGAACGTGGTGCGTGAGGCCGATTCAAACAACAGTTGATCTGACGCTATGCCCTGGCTGGTAAAAAACTGCTCGGCACGGCTGGCTTCTGACAACTCGCTGCCGAACAATTCGCCCTCACCCCCGGTAAACAGCACCTGCAGGTCGGGTTGACGGCGCAGCAGTGGCAACACCTCGGTCATGCGCTCGGCGGCGTCGTTGAGCGCACTTTGGCCGGGTGTGGTCCAGAGGTAGCCCGATTCGAGCGCGCCACCCAGCACCACCACGCCGGCATAAGCCTGCAGCTTGGCAGAGGGTGGCAAGGCCGGATATTGGGCTTCGAGGCGTCGGATCAGTGCATCGGGCAGCGGTTCCCAGCCCAGCAACAGCAGCAGGGCGATGGCTGATACACCCAGACGCTGGGCAGCTTTTGGACGCCGCTGCATCAGCAGCACGGCCGCCAGCATCAGCAGCGCGACCCAGGCCAGGGGCTGGGTCAGGAACGCCAGCAGTTTGGCGGCGATGAACATGAGCTGACTTTCACAGGATGAACGGGATAAAACGGTGGGTGCGCGCCTGGTAGGACGCATAGTCTGGATGCAATGCCGTCATCCAGCGCTCTTCCAACAGGGCCTTGGCCAGCAGCACCAGCGACAACACCAACCAGAGCAGCCAGGCCAGGGCCGAACCCAATGCCAGGGCGCAGGCCAGGCCCAGCAGCCAATCCACCAGCGGCACGCCGCCGGGCGACATGCCGCGCGTCATTGGCGCCATGGCGATGCGGTTGGGGATGGTGGTGCGACCCAGCGTGAGGGGCTGGAACAACAAATCTGCCGAGGGATGCTGCGTCATCGTATGGCTCTCCCGCCTTTATCTTATCGCACTTCAAGCCCGGCAAAATCGCCTACCTGCCGCCACTGCGCCAGCATTTCGAAGAACGCGGTGGAGGGGAAGAACATGCCCGAGCCGATGGCGCTGCGCCGGTCGTCGGGTTTGCCCTCGGCGTTGA
>JBEGLK010000286.1:0-3136 GCA_041183605.1 Pseudomonadota bacterium | reverse complement strand
CAGTGCCGCCAGTGGCTCGTCCAACAGCAGCAGGCGCGGGCTGGTGGCCAGCGCTCGGGCAATGGCCACGCGCTGGCGTTCCCCGCCGGAGAGTTCGTGTGGCCAACGATTGAGCAGATGGTGAATGCCCAGTAGCGCGAGCGTGTCGTTCCAACCCTGCTTTCGTTCTAGCGCGGGTGTGCGCTTGAAGCCGAATTGCAAGTTGCCTTGCACGTTCAGGTGCTCAAACAGGCTGGCCTCCTGGAAGACATAGCCCAGGGCACGTTGATGTACTGGTTTGAACAGGTTTTTTGAGCTGTCCTGCCATAACTCGCCCTGGACGCAAATGCGCGCCCGGGCGGCAGGTTCCAGACCGGCCAGGATGCGCAGCGCGGTGGTTTTTCCCGAGCCTGATGCACCAAACAGCGCCGTGACGCCGTGCTCTGGCAGTTTCAGGTCAAGGTCCAGCGTGAAGCCAGGCCGTTGAAGCAGAGCCTGAAAATGCAGGCCAGTGTTCGGGTTCATGACCCGTACCCCTTGCGCTGGGCGCCGTTGTACATGTGCAACGCCAGCAACACACAGAAGCTGAAGCCCAGCAGTACGGCAGCCAGCCGATGTGCGTCCGAATATTCCATGGCTTCCACATGGTCGTAAATCTGCACCGACACCACGCGGGTCACCCCCGGAATATTGCCACCCACCATCAGCACCACGCCAAATTCACCCACCGTGTGGGCAAAACACATGACGATGCCGCTGAAAAAGCCGGGCTTGCACAAGGGGATGACCACACTGAAAAACGTATCCAGCGGCGATGCGCGCAGCGTGGCTGCCACCTCCATCGGTCGCTTGCCCATGGCTTCAAACGCGTTTTGAATCGGCTGCACCATGAAGGGCAGCGAGTAGAAACTCGACGCCACCACCAGTCCGGCAAAGGTGAAGGGCAGCAGACCAAGTCCCAAGGCCTGGGTCCATTGGCCCACGGTGCCGTTGGGGCCCAAACTCACCAGCAGGTAAAACCCCAGCACCGAGGGTGGCAACACGAGCGGCAAAGACACCAGTGCGCCCAGGGGTTTCTTGACCCAGGACTGGGTGCGTGAGAGCCACCAGGCCAGCGGTGTGCCCAGCAGCAACAAAATCACCGTGGTCAGCGCAGCCACTTGCAGCGTCAGGCCAATGGCTTGTACGTCGGCGTCGGTCAGCATTCAAATATCGTAACCATAGGAGCGGATCAGGTCCTTGATGTTGGCGCTATGCAGCAATTTCACCAGCGCCACGGCAGCCGCGTTGTTGGTGCCACGATCAAGCAACACGGCGTTCTGCCGGATCGGACTGTACAGGGCTTGCGGCACCACCCACATCGAGCCGTTTTTAAGCTTGCCCTCCTGCAGCACTTGTGACATCGCCAAAAAGCCGATTTCTGCGTTGCCAGTCTGCACAAAACTGAAGGCCTGGCCAATGCTTTCGCCTTGCACCAGTTTGGGGGTCAAGGTCGTGGTCAATCCCAGTTTATCCATGGTTTGCAGGGCGGCCTCGCCGTAGGGGGCGGTTTTGGGATTGGCGTAGGCCAGTCTGCGAAAGCCGGCGCCCTTGAGCACGTTGCCCCTGGCATCCACTTTTGTCGGGTCTGCAGACCACACCACCAGCTTGCCGATGGCGTAGGTGAAACTGCTGCCGACTCTGGCCAGGCCGTCTTTCTCCAGTGCTGCAGGGGCCTCTGTATTGGCCGCCAGCAACAGGTCGAAGGGTGCGCCATTTTTGATTTGCGCATAGAGCTTGCCGGTGGCTCCGACGGTCACACTCAAGGTGTGGCCGGTGGTCTTTTCCATCACGGCGGCGATGGCCCTGATGGGTTCGGCAAAGTTGGCGGCCACGGCGATCTGGGCTTGGTCGGCCCATGAATCGGCCGCAAACAGCAGGGCCACTGTCATTGGCAGCAGGCGCCTGATAAAAAATCGCATCAAAACACTCCTGGGTGGCTGGCTGGGAATCTGGTTCTTCAAGGGGGGACAACAGCGTGGACCTGAGTTCGCTATTCCATTTGAGAATAGCGAAAGTGTATCGGAAATCTGTTTGACCTTGATGCCCATCCGCGGCCCGGCACAATGCGGGTGATGAGCAAAGACGTTTTTTCATTGGATGCACTGAGCCACGAGCCCGCGGACAAGCGCATGGAAATCCTGCGCCTGATTGGAGCAACAGGTTCGATTTCCGAGGCCGCGCGTCAGGCCGGCGTGAGTTACAAGGCGGCCTGGCAGGCGGTGAATACCCTGACCAATCTCGCCGGCGTGAGCCTGGTGGACCGGGCTGTGGGAGGTGCAGGGGGCGGCGGCGCGTTATTGACGGCGGCGGGCGCGCAACTTCTGGAGGCAGCACGCCAGATGGACGCTGCCCGGCGTGAGGTTTTGGCGCGATTCAGTGGTGGTGCGGCGCAGGCGCTGCCGGGTGCCGGCTTGCGCACCAGCATGCGTAACAACTTGCCGTGCCAGGTCGTGGAATTGATCAGGTCAAGTCCGGACGATCCGATGGTGAGGGTATTGCTGGCATTTCCGCAAGGTCGAAGGATCACCTCGTTGATCACGCGTGAAAGTGCAGAGCTGCTCGGACTGCAGCCCGGTCTGGCCGTGCTGGCGCTGTGCAAGGCGACCGCTGTGCGTGTGAGCGCCCCGGTCGGAGAGGTGTCTTTGCCAGCCGCTGTGGCCGACGAGAGCTCGGTGCATCCGGTGTCTGGTGGACTTGCCAACCTGATCGCTGGCAGGGTGGCCCGTCTGTCGCGCGGGCATCAGCGTGATGAAGTTGTCCTGACTTTGCCCGGAGACTTGCAGTTGGTGGGATTCGCCGACCATCCGAATCGCTTGCGTGCGGGCAGCAAGGCCTGCGCGCGTGTGGAAGAAAACGCGGTGGTGCTGGCCATCGTCTGAGGGTTTGAACCAACTGCGGCATCAAGGCCGCCGTCAGCTCGTCTTGTGTCCCAGCTTGCGGTACAGCGTGGCGCGGCTGATGCCCAGCGCCCGCGCGGCCTGGCCAACATTGCCACGCGCATCATCCACCGCCTTGCGAATCATGGCCGCCTCGACTTCGCGCAGCGCGCGTGTCGGCGCTGACATGGAACCACTGGCGCGCATCGTGCAGGATTCGTCGTCCCGTTTGATGGCCA
>JBEGLK010000285.1:0-4587 GCA_041183605.1 Pseudomonadota bacterium | reverse complement strand
CACCACCGCCAGAATGCCCGACAGAAAGGCGTCCACCGATGGATTCTTGGCCTCCAGCAGGGCCACCCGGCTCGGCACAAACTGGCCAAATTCAAACACGCCGGCCAAATTGAGTCCGATCACGGTAAACAGCGCGGCCAGCGCGGCCACCACGGCAGGCGACTGCAATTGAAAGCCCCAGCCCAACTGCTCGCCGGCGCCCCGCAGCACCAGCATCAGTGCGCCCAGGGCGAAAAACGACAGCACCACGCCAGCGCTGTAGGCCAGTCCACCCATGCGTTGATGGCGCGGGTTGTTGCCATGGCGGGCAAAACCCACCACCTTGATCGCCAGTACCGGGAAAACGCAGGGCATCAGGTTCAAAATCATGCCGCCCAACAAGGCACCCAGCAGCGCTAGCCAGAGTGACGAGGGCATGTTCGACGGTGTATTTGCCGCGGCCGTGCCTGTTGTGACCGTCGTTGCGCTTGAAACAGAAGCACGGACCTTATCCGGCCAGGGGCCATTCACCTTGGCCTGGGTCAGGAAACCCAGCCGCTCCTGGCCGACTTGCCCGGCCAGCACCAGAGGGAGTATTTCCGGACTGGTGCTGCGATTGGCTGAAAGTGGCACTACGGCCGTCCAGACGGCGCCTTGCCAGGCTTGTGTCCATAGGGCCGCCGGTTCAATGATCTCGGGTGTTTCCGGGAAAAAGTCCAGGGTCTTGCCTTGCAGGCTGTCTGGCAGGCCGGTTACGGAAACCTGAAGTTTCTGACCCTGAAAATCGGCGCGGGCAGCTTCGGGCAAGCGCTGGGGTTGGGCTTTGAAAGCGGCGTCGAAGGCCGCACCCTGCATGGCTGTTGAGCTTTTGGTCGGGATGCGCAGCACAAAGTCGCCGTCCTGCGGCACACATTCGAGTTTGCACACCAGCCAATTGGCATGTAGCTTGATTTCAAGTTCGGAGTTCGGCGCTGAGGGTTTGAAGTCAGGCGTGATCTTCAGTGGCACCGGCAACAGGATGGTGTTGTCGTAACCATAGTTGGCCAGGTTGCCGATCGGGATCTTGACCGGCAGCGGCCAGGCGATGTCGCCAGCCAACACGCCGGCGGTCCAGGTCAAGCTGGTGGGCAGGCCCGAGTCGCCTGAATTCTTCCAATAGGTGTGCCATTGCGGCTGATGGCGCAGTTGGAGACCGACCCAGACCGTCCTGCCCGGCGCCACGCCATCGGGCGCATGGGCCATCAGCTCGGCCTGGACCTGTTCTGTGGCGACTGTATTTTTCGGGCTGGTTTGTGCGTGGGCACCCGTCGACAGGATGCAGTTGGCAAGAAGAAATAGGCTTGTGAGAGGACGCGCCAGGCGTTTCAGGAAGATCATGGCAGTGTGTGAGACAAAGGTGGGTCTTGAAGTTCCGCAGTAGAGCTGGCGCCTGTTTCAGATCGCCTAAACGTGGGCGGCAAACAGCCCCGGCTGCTCAGCCTGTTGGCTAAAAACGGGCGGCAGTTTTTTCGGCGCCTTGATGCGCAATTGTTTGTTGACATTTTCCTGGCCAAAGACCACTTCGATGGCCGACACATTCACTCCGAACAAGGGTGCCAGAAAACGCACCATGTGGTCGGTGGCCTTGCCGTTCAAGGGTTTGGCCGTGACGCTGACCTTGAGTTGGGTGCCCTTGGGCTTGCCAATGGCGTCCTTGCTGGCGCTGGGTTTGCCCAGGATATTGACCACCAGCACATCGCCATCCCAGCCGTAGAAGGAATCACCCGTGACGTTGCGTGAACTTTTTTTCGTCATGCGCGGATGATAGCGACCTCTACAATCCGTTTCATTTTCACGCTTCGCCATGTCCAATCTACCTGCCTGCCCCCAATGCACTCTTGAAAACACCTACCCGGACGGTGACAACTACGTCTGTCCGGATTGTGGTTTTGAGTGGCCCCAGGCGGCGGCGTCAGAAGCCGGTGACGACGCGAGTGGCCCGGTCAAGGATGCCAACGGTAACCCGCTGGCGGATGGCGACACGGTGATCCTGATCAAGGACCTGAAGGTCAAGGGCTCTTCCATCGTGCTGAAAAAGGGTACCAAGATCAAAGGCATCCGTTTGCCCGAGGGTGCGGGTGACCATGAGGTCGATTGCAAAACCGATCAGGGCGGCTTCATGCTCAAGGCCGAGTTCATGAAAAAGGCCTGATCTTCAAACGATGACAACGGTGCGCTTGCCGCAAATCCAACATGACCACTTCATCACGTTTCTGGGCAGACTGGACCACCGCTGATTTCGAACAGTTGCGCACGAGTGATGCAGCTGCCCGCACCATTGCGGTTTTGCCGGTTGCGGCGACCGAACAGCACGGACCCCACCTGCCCCTGAGTGTGGACACCGTGATCGTCAATGGCATTGTGGCGGCGGCGCTGGCGCAACTGCCTGCCGGCTTGCCGGTGCTGGTTTTGCCAACGCAAAACATTGGGTTGAGCCCCGAGCATGCGCGTTTTCCCGGCACTTTGACCCTCAAAAACGAGACCATCCTTCGGCTCTGGACCGATATGGCTGAGTCCGTCGCGGCCACCGGTATCAGCAAGCTGGTGCTGTTCAACAGCCATGGTGGCAATGTCGCGGTGATGGACCTGGTGGCGCGCGACTTGCGTGCGCGTCTGGACATGCTGGTTTACAGCGTGAGCTGGTTCAATTTGCCACTGAACGATGCGCAGGGGAAAGACGTCAACGCCTTGTTCAGCGCTGAGGAGCACCGCTTTGGCATCCATGGCGGCGACATCGAAACCTCGATGATGCTGGCGCTGGACCCGGCCCACGTGGACATGGTGCGTGCGCGCCACTTTGAATCGACGTCGCAGGTCCGTGCCAGCCAGTTTGACATTCTGGGCAATGGCAAAAGCGCCAAACTGGGCTGGCAAACCCAGGACTACAACCCGGCCGGAGCCGTCGGCAACGCGGCCAATGCCACGGCGCAGAAGGGCCAGGTCATGGTCGATGCCGCAGCTCGGGCGCTGGCCAGGCTGCTGCTTGAGATCGATCGCCTGCCGCCAGACACGCTGGTCGCGCAACCCGCCTTGGGGTGATGGCACTTTACGACCTGCTGGCACTGGGGGCAGCCACCTGCTGGGCGGTGGGCAGCGTGTTGTCGGTGACACCGTCGCGTCATTTGGGGGCCTTTGCCTTCACACGCTGGCGCATGGCCATGGTGGCCGTGATGTTGTGGACGGTGGTGGCTGTGCGTGGCAGCTGGCACAGTTTTGATGGACAAGCCTGGGGCATCATGGCCGCCAGCGGACTGGTTGGCATTTTTATCGGTGACACCGCCCTGTTCTCGGCGATCAACCGGCTCGGGCCGCGTCGTGCCGGTGTGCTTTTTGCCACCCACGCTGCCTTCAGCGCGCTGCTGGGTTTTGCGTTGCTGGATGAACGCATGAGCTTGCAAGCCATGGTGGGTGGGTTTTTGACGCTGTCCGGCGTCATGTTGGCCACCTTGCTGGGTCGCCACAAGGATGAAACCCACGCCTGGGAGGCAGACCATGGCCATGTCGGCTTGGGTGTGGCGCTGGCCCTGATTGCGGCGCTGTGCCAGGCGGTGGGTTCCTTGATTGCCAAGCCGGTGATGGCGCTGCAGGTTGACCCGGTCATGGCCTCGGCGGTGCGTGTCTCGGTGGCCACCGCCGCGCATGGTGTGTTGTTGCTGACGGGTTTTCAGGCGGCGCGCGCCAGCCAAGCTCCCACCCTGCGGGTGCTGGCTCAAACCGCGATCAACGGTTTTATTGCCATGGGTGTTGGCATGACGCTGGTGTTGTGGGCGCTGGAAAAAGGCGATGTCGGCATGGTCGCGATCCTGTCGTCGGTGTCGCCCATTCTGGTTTTGCCGCTGCTGTGGCTACAGCTCAAGCGGGCGCCCGCGCCTGGCGCCTGGCTGGGTGCCGTGCTGACGGTGGTGGGTACCGCGCTGATCCTGTGGCGTTGAAGTTGCGCGGTGGCTCCAGCTAGAGTCGAATCCCTAATTATTTTGTTGCAATGCAGCAAAAAAGACTTGTGAGACTGCGGGTTTTCCCTATAATTCAAACCATGCCCAAATCACTGCCAACAACCAAGCTGCTTTCGACACCTCCAAGGCACTTGCTGCCAAGTCTTATGCCGGCTTCGAAAAGCTGGTTGAACTGAACATGGCAGCCGCCAAGGCCCTGATGACTGAATCTTTCAGCCACGCCCAGGCTGCTCTGGCTGCCAAAGACATGCAGCAAGCGCTCGCCCTGCAAACCGGTCTGGTGGCTCCCATGGCTGAGAAGTCGGTGGCCTATGGCCGTCACGTGTATGGCATCGCTGTTGAAACCGGCGCTGAATTCAGCAAGGCTTTCGAAGGCAAGACTGCTGAAGCGCAAAAAGCATTCAACCAAGTGGTTGAAAACGTGGCCAAGAACGCGCCGGCTGGTTCCGAGTCGGCTGTGGCTGTGTTCAAGAGCGCGTTGGCTTCCAGCCAGACCGCCATTGACTCGGCTCAAAGCTCTGCCAAAAAGGCACTGGCCGTGGCTGGAAAGCAACCTCGCTGCCGTGACCGAACAAGCCCTCAGCGCTGTCGCCACAGTTGCCAAGAAGGCCTGATC